>NZ_JBFRGR010000021.1:0-127828 GCF_052115445.1 Paenibacillus sp. 2RAB27 | reverse complement strand
CGCTAAGAGCCTCTTGGGCTACTTTGATGCGTTGCTCATCATAAAGGATATTGCTTTTCATACATTTCATTCCCCCTCACCGATATTGTACCTTATTGCATATTGATGACTCCAATCCAATTAGGGGGCTTCAGAGAATCGTCAGAAATAGATGGAGGAAATCCAGTTAAACGTTGATATAAGGGAATTGGGAGGGAATTAACTGTACTTTTTACAGTTAATGGTTGTGAGGGGGGAATGGGAAGTGGAATTGGAAGAGAAAGAGAAAGAGAAAGTGTAAGTGTAAGTGTAAGTGTAAGTGTAAGGAGTTGAGGAAAGTAGTAAATTGAATTGAATTGAATTGAATTGAAGTGAAGTGAAGTGAAGTGAAGTAGAGTAGAGTAGAGTAGAGTAGAGTAGAGTAGAGTAGGCGAGAAGTATTAAGTATGCGGGAACCTGCAGTTATCTGTTATACGAAAAAAGTTCAGCTACTCTCCGCGCCCCCACCAGCATAGCATCCAGCTGCACACAGTGATTGCCTTCCACCACAAACTAGCTACTGAAACTCCTCGCATTCATCGACATAGTACTCTATCGCACACGATTATCGCCTCCCACCTACAGACTGACTAGTTACTCACCCCCCTCGCCCCCACCATTATCGTCTATCCCACCAGCACAAACACGAAAGGCCAACCGCCAAACGGTTGGCCTTTCTGCTTCAACAGCTATGAGACAAGCTTGCGGCTGCGCGGGCGAAGTGCCCATGAAGCCATGACGAGCGCTAGAAACACTAGCGGTTGGGCAGCGAGAGCTAGACTGTCGCCATTCAAAATATGCGAAGCCGCGGCTCCCGAGAGCTCGAAGAAAAAGCCAGCGTATGCCCACTCTTTCAGTCGGGGAAAACGCGGGATCAGGATGGCGATGACGGCCATCAGCTTCCAGAAGCCCAGGATGGTTAAGATATACTCAGGATATCCGAGCCCGGTCAACGTAGCGATTTGCTGCTAGCCATGGGTAATGAAGAAGAATCCGCCAATGACGAAGCTTGCAGGTCCTAGGATGGTGGTTACCCAGTAAGCAATTAGCATGTTGCGTTCTTTACGATAAGACATTAGACCGTCCCCCTATCTATTTCGGAATTGTGCTCATATGATCCTTATTCTACCATATAGAATGGTAAAAGCGAACACCAGTACGTAAAAAATGATGCGATATTTTTCTATGCCATTTTCAGCCAATTCTCAGATAGCTCTCAACCAACCTTCAGTTTACGCTCAGATGGGTTTCAGGTAAGGGGGCTATACTTGGTTTTGTAAGGGAAACACACACAAATCTAAAGATGAGGTGGAATAAAATTATGAAAAAAATCAGCAAAAAAATTCTCGCAGGTTCACTAGTAGCATCTTTTGTCATCGGAGTTGGCTTAGTAGGAGCCCTACATAATGAAGCGTTCGCAGATACAGTAGTCGGCAATTCCACGAGCACAGCGGCACCCAAAGCAGGACAGGGCGGTAAAGGCTTTAACGATAAAGGTCGTGGACAAATGGGAGATCGCGGTGGCTTCCGTGGCGGCAATGTGATCAAAGAAACAGCAACGATTCTAGGCGTTGAAGAAAGTGCTGTACAGGAAGCACTTAAAGCAGATAAAACATTAGCAGCGTTTGCTCTTGAAAAAGGACTATCGAAGGAAGATTACTTATCCAAGCTTGTTGCAGCAGAAACAGCTAACATTACAGCTGAAGTAACGGCTGGCAAGCTGACCCAAGAGAAGGCAGACGAGATTATTAAAGGTCTTAGCGACCAGTTAACGAAGCAAATTGATGGCACAGGATTTAAAGGCGGTTTTCCAGGCGGCGGTAAAGGTGGCCCAGGAGGCCCTGGAGGATTTGGCGCAGGACACTTCGGCAATCCGGAGGTCATTACGACAATTCTAGGTCTTACTCAAGATGAACTGAGAACAGAGCTAGAATCCGGTAAATCCCTCGTGGATATCGCAACAGCGAAAGGCATTAGCGAAGATGATTTGATCAGCAAAATTAAAGACGGCATGACGGATTCGATTAAGAAGGCTGTAGAGGAAAAAGGTACGGCTCACCAGCGTCCTGAAGGCGGTCAAGGTCGTCCTAATCGGGATGCATCCAAACAATCAGCAACACCAGCCCCGACAGCTGCCAACTAAGGGGATGTCATACGAAGCTGCTCACCATGTGAGCGGCTTTTTGTGCTTGAGGTGGAAGATTAGATGCAATTTTGCTAGATAGGGAGCTGTTAAAGTAGCTAAGTCATAACAACTGGAAAACATACAGTTAATTTCGCATGAATTCTCCCGTTCACTCTACTAACTGTAGAATGTACAGCTAATTTCGGGCTATTAGGCGAAACACGTCAGAAAGTGAAAAAATAGATGTACATTTTCCATCTACTCTCTAAATTTGATGGAAATCCAGAGAATTAGATGGCGTTTTTGCAGTTATTAGGGAGTCGGGGGCGGACAAGGGGGCAGGGGCAGTCTTGGCGGCAGTTGGGTGGCGGCAAACAGTAGCAGCATTCGCATTCGTAGCCTTAGCGGTAGCAGCACCGGCACTGTCCTATCCCTGTCCAGGCCCAGGCATCAGCACCGGCCCTGTCCCTGGTAGTTGCCCAGTAACAGCCCAAGCTGCGGCATGTTACCCCTCCCCATTTTCAGCAAACACTCAGCTTTCGTTCAACCTACTTTCAGCTTACACTCAGACAGGTTTCAGTCGCCCCTAGTAGACTACATCTTGTGAAGATTGTACGACCTAGGCAACGAGTGTTTAGGTAAACCGTGAGAGGGGTTATGACGGATGAAAGTAGGCAGTAAGAAAAGGTGGCTCATTGTAGCCCTGGCGGCCATCCTGTGTGGGGCAGGTACATACTACTATGTACATAATAATGCGAAGCCAGCAACAGCGGCGACACAACAAACAACAATGAAAGTGGCCAAGGGCGCCATTTCGATGGCCGTATCAGGTACCTCCCAATTGGACGCTAAGGATAAGCAAAACATTGTGATCCCGATCGAAGGGATCATCAAAACGATGAATTTAACCCAGAATCAAGCGGTGAAAAAAGGCGATGTGCTCGTCGAACTTTCAGTCCCGTCCACGGAAACGAATTTGAAGGAAGCGCAAGTGACTTTGGGACAGCTGGAAAGTGATCTAGCGGAGCTGAAGTCTGAACAAGGAAATATGAGCGTATCCTCTCCGATGTCAGGCAAGATTACCTTGAATGCTAATTTCGATGTCGGCAGCCAAGTGAATAAAACGACGAAGATCGGTACGATTTCAGATACAACGCAGTTTAAGGTGAAACTGCCATTTTCACTGCAAGAAGCGGTGCAATTGAAAAAAGGTGACCCCGTGGAGCTAAGCGTGGATGGTTACTTGCTATCGAAGGTTGGTGCTGTCGATACCATCGGTCACGAAATTAGTGCCGACGCGAATGGGAATAAGGTGGTTTTGATCGATGTACTCGTGGATAACGACGGTACACTTTCGGCAGGCTTGAAGGTCAAAGGCAGCATAGGCAGCGGCAGCACCAAAGTAGCGTCCTCCGATCAGGCTGCACTGGCTTATGTCCGCACGGCGTCCATTTTCTCTGAAGCTAGCGGTACGGTGAAAACACTGAAATTCAAAGATGGCGATACGATTAAACAAGGCGATCTCATTGTGACCCTTTTTAACGACGACCTCCAAAAGAATATCGTCGCCAAGCAATCTGCGATTGAAAGCCAGAAAATTCGTGTCAGCGATGCGCAGCAAAAAGTCGATCAATTGACGATCAAAGCACCGTTTGATGGCGTGTTCTCAGCGGATTTTGCCAACAGTAAAAATAACGTTCTTCGGAATTACCCAGTTGGCGCGCAAATTAATGCGAACACAACGCTGGGTGCTGTGGCAAGCCTAAGTACGATGCAGCTCGCAATTGCTGTGGATGAGCTCGATCTCACGAGTGTGAAGGTCGGACAAAAGGTTAACGTAAAAGTCGATGCGATTGCAGGGAAAACTTTTACAGGTGAAGTGACTTCTGTATCCAATGTGGGGACAACGACGAATGGTGTGACCACGTATGATGCGGTTGTGGCGATTCCGAATACAGCACAGAACGATTTGAAATATGCGATGACGGCGACAGCTGAAATCCTCATCCAAGATAAGAAGGACATTCTCGTACTTCCGATACAAGTGGTGACGACAACAAGAGGCAAGTCGACGGTTACGGTGAAGAAGGCCGATGGTACGACGGAAGAGCGGGAGTTAAAAGTAGGTATTCGCAGCAAAACGCAAGTTGAAGTGCTTGACGGGGTAAAAGAAGGCGAAGAGGTTGTCATGCCAGTACGTAGAGCAACAACTACGACGAACCAGCAACAGCAAGGCTTCCCAGGCGGAGGTGCCTTCCCAGGTGGCGCAGGCGGCTTCCAAGGCGGTGTAGGTGGAGCTGGTGGCGGTGGTTTCCAGGGTGGCGGTAATGCTGGCGGTGGCGGCGGCGGAACGCGTCAATAAAGAGCTAGCCGTGCCCCTGAAAGGAGCGAATGGGATGAATATCATTGAGCTAAATGAGATCACGAAGAGTTACACCCGTGGTGCGGAGGAATTGCAGATTTTGCGCGGCATTACCTTGCATATTGCAGAAGGGGATTTTGTCGCCATTATTGGTCCCAGCGGATCGGGGAAATCGACGTTGATGAATACCATTGGGCTGCTAGACAGTCCGACGTCAGGTTCATATACATTAGATGGCGTAGCTACTGAGAAAATGTCAGACAACGGACTTGCTCAGCTGCGCAATCGGAAGATCGGTTTTATTTTTCAACAGTTTAACCTGTTGCCAAGGCTGTCAGCGACGGAGAACGTCGAGCTCCCCATGATTTACGCAGGCATACCTGCGAAACAGCGGAAAGAACAAGCTAAACGCATGCTGGAGAAGCTCGGTATGGGTGAGCGCGGACATCACAAGCCAAGTGAGCTTTCGGGTGGACAGCAGCAGCGGGTTGCGATTGCGCGAGCGTTGGCCATTTCACCGTCGCTCATTCTAGCGGATGAACCAACAGGCGCCTTGGATTCGAAGACGGGCATCGAGGTACTCGAGTTGATCAAAGAATTAAATCATCAGGGCAATACGATTGTATTAATCACCCATGATCATCACATTGCAGACAACGCGAAGCGCGTGGTGGCGCTGCGAGATGGTGAAATCGTCAGTGATACACGCAATGATGCGTGGTCCGTTGAAGTGCCTAAGTTAGAGGAGGCGCATTCATGAGAATTTGGGAGCTTTTCCAAATGGCGATGAGCACGATTCGTTCTAATCCGTTACGAACGATTCTGACCATGCTAGGCGTTATTATCGGGGTTGCTTCGGTGATTACGCTCGTGTCCATCGGTCAAGGGACGTCCAAAGCCATCGAAAAGCAGTACGAAGGTCTGGGGACGAATCTGCTAACAGTAAACCTGATGGGGAACGGTCGCGCCACACAGTTGAATTACGATGAGTTCATGACTCTGGAGGGTACTGCGGGCATCTCATCGATTGCACCCACAATGACGCAGAATAGCTCCATTAAGTTCGACCGCACAACGGAGAGCTACAATGTGATCGGAACGAATGACCGTTATTTGGAGTTGCAAAAAGGGAAGATGGCCAGCGGACGTTTCCTCGCTCAGGCAGATCTGGATTTCCGCAATCACGTTGCGGTTATCGGGAGTGAAGTGGCGACGAAGTTTTTTGGCAAGGAAGACCCGATCGACGAAGAAATTAATGTGAAGGGCTACATGTACACGATTATCGGTGTTCTTCAAACGAAGGGCTCCAATACGAGCGGAACCTCATTGGATAGCTCCGTGTTAGTGCCGCTGCCGACGATGAGCCGGGATTTTAAGCTTGGTAACATTCGGACCGCCTATGTGGAAGCATCCTCTGGTGACCTCGTCAGCCGTGCACAATTAGCCGTTGAAGCGTACTTATATCAGAAATTTAAAAGTACAACTGGATACAATATTTTGRACTCATCCGAGCTCATTAGCGCAAGACAAACGGCGTCTAGTACGCTGACCAACCAATTGGTTGCTGTTGCAGCGATTTCCCTGCTTGTAGGCGGGATCGGGATTATGAATATTATGCTCGTCACCGTGAGTGAGCGAACAAGGGAGATCGGGATCCGGAAGTCGATTGGGGCGAAGCGGAGAAATATTTTGCTGCAATTCCTAGTCGAAGCTACCTTGATTAGCGGGATGGGCGGTTTGATCGGTTTGCTGGTTGGGGTCGCCTTATCACTGGCCTGGCCGTATATCAATCCAAGCCAAGAGACGAGCCTATCGCTCAACGTTGGGTTTTACGCGTTCTTATTCTCAGCACTTGTTGGTGTCATTTTCGGTTTATATCCAGCGAATAAAGCATCAAAATTAAAACCTATCGACGCGCTGCGTTACGATTAGGCAACAGGAGGTTTGTACCATGATTCGTCAACTAACATCGATTGGACTCCGATCCAAAAACTCACTTAAACAGACGAGATTAGCTGTACTGCTGACGGGAAGTTTGCTGGCTGCCTCATGGGCAGTTCCGGCGCCATCCGCACACGCTGCATCTGAAGGCGTTTTTATCTCGAAGGATTCCTATTTTATGCTAAATAGAGCCTCACTTTCCTCTTCATCCTTGCAGTTCTCCGTCCTGTTCCATAATGGGGAAAATCAGACGCTTGATTTTAACAAGTATGGTGTGCGCGTGACGGACAGTGCTGGACATAGCTACACGGCCAATTTGAGTGAGAAAAAGAGCGGCATCGTGAACGGCGGGCAAGAGGAAAGCTTCCGATTCTACGCGAATTTACCAGCTGGTGAATCTGCTGCTGATTTGAAAGTAGATGTATTCCGCTGGGATTACAATCAATCCGATTTCATGAATCATCTCGGTGAGCTGCCGATTGCCTCCGTCATTCAAGATGGACAGTTGGAAGCCCCAGAAGAGATTATTAGCTTACGCACGCTAGACAGCACATTGGCGAATGATGCGTCCCTTGCTTTTCAATTAGGGCAGAGTGTACGTGTGACCGAGAATGGCAAATGGTACATGTACACGCAAGTTGCAGCGAAGAACCTAGGCTCAAGCAGCGTGAAAGTACCCGCAGGTTTGCTGGCTAGACTTGTGGATGCCAATGGCTTGAAATACACGGCGACTGTTGCGAGTGGGGCGGATACGGCTATTTTGCCCAATCAGTCCGATACATTGACACTCAAAACGCTCATTTCCAAAGGCATGCCGACAAGCGGGCTAACGTTGGAATACTATTACCTCAATCAAAGTGAAGATGTTTCACTAGGAACTTTGGGTATGAATTCGTCGCTGAATACGGTAGCTTTGGGCGTGAAACAGAGTTATGCCGGGCAGCAGGATGGCGAGAACGTGACAGCGAAGGCAAGCTCCTCTACGTATTCGATTCAAGCGGATGGTGTCCACGTTCAGACCGTGGTTACGCTAAGCAATGATGGGGACGCTGTAGCTCCTGTTCCTTCATTAGCAGCCTCCTACCAGTTCGGAGACTCGGGCTCATCCGTGTCATCGACAGATAACACTACGCGCAGCGGCTTTTTAGCGCCGAAGGAGACGGCGACTTATTACTTCAATGCAACGTTGCCGACAGGCGTCGATCCGAATGCGGCACAACTCGTGCTGTGGCAGAAAGCAGCGGCTAGCACGGCGGGAAGTGGGACCACGACTGGTAGTACGGGGAGTGGATCAACGACAGGTAATAGTGGAGCGACGACTGGAAGCGGGTCAACGACAACAGGTAACAGTACAACGACAACAGGTAACAGTACAACGACAACATCAGGGCAACAGCCTGTGGCTGTGTTCCTGCTCAAGGGTGCGAGCGAAGCCCAAAACGGCTTCACCACAGCGGTAAACTATGTGCTTGGAACCAAGCTTGCTCTGGGCAGCAGCGTTGTGAATCCGAATCTGGATGTGTCGCTCATCGAGCTTCATGCGCATGAAAATGATGATCTTGGCTACAAAACCGCGATCGCCAAATACAAAATCACGAACAACGGCACGAGCACGCTCGCACTGCCTGATCTGCAGAACGAGCTTATCGATAATAAAGGCAATGCTTATACGGGCTCTCGCCAAAGCGCGGCGGCTACGCAAATTACACCAGGAAGCTCCTATGTAGTCAGCTACTCCTACTTGCTTCCTAATAAGGAAACGACAGCGGATGATTCATTTGCGCTGAATGTGTACGATGATAAGTCTGTCTCTGAAGGCAATGTGTCCGCAGGGACGTTCAAAGTGGCTCTACAGGGAGAAGAAACTGGAGATACCATCGCGATCTATCCATTCTCACTTAAAGTCAATGACAGCTCGATTGGCTGGACGTATAGCGGGGGAACCTATTCATATGTTCTTCAACTCGACATGGATATTACACATGAAGATCAAGTCATTATTGATTCTAATTTCTCCAAAATCCAATTCGAAATGGTCGACTCTCTCGGTCGTATCGTTGGTACTCAAGATGCTTCATTAATGGGCACGGGCAAACTAACGAGCGGCAGCCAGCGAGTAACGATTTCTGGTTTGAAAAACGAGCAAGTGAATAACGGCATCGTCGTCAATATGTACGAAGTCATTAACACACCGAACGGAACAGCGAAGCGCCTTCTGAAGCAATTTAAGTAAAAGAGAAAACAGCCCTACCCTTGGATTTGCCGGGGTTGGGCTGTTTTTGGTTAATCGGAATTTATTTCCATAATGAGGCGGTTATGCTACAATTTTGATAAGGACAAGTACATAGCGGTTGGGAAACTTTCATCTCACAGGCAAGGAGGTGAAAGCGTATGGATGAAAACGTGAAGTATTTTATCGCAGGAGCAATGTTCGCAGTTACTTTGCTAAAGGTTTTAGCTAAAGTGTTGAACGGTTCCCAGGATAAAAGAAAAAAGTAATCCTCCCGACCCTAGACAAGTTGGGGATTACTTTTTCTGAGAGGAACCAGTAAATAACCAATCGGTTGTGTACTTGTCCCTTGCCTATTTATACGCCATTTATGAGTAAATTATACTAGACAACGGCAGGTGCAGTCAATGGACCCCTTACTTGCGCAGTCAGTCGGTAGTATGTCAAAAGTGTACTGGTTTCTCCTAGGGAGTGGGACAGGGGTACTGTTGTATATGGCCTGGAACTTATATGTAAAGAAGAAATGAGTAAGAGAAAACAGCCCTTCCCTCGAATTTATCGGGGGTGGGCTGTTTTTGGTTAATTAGCCGATAAATACGAAAGCCGAAATACCAGAACGAACCGTACGTGTACGGAAGATGACGCCGTCTGCATCAAAAGTTCTAAGAACTAAAGTACGTGTAGTAGGGGTACCGATTGTACGGAATACGGCAGTTCCAAATGCATCAAAGCGAGCAGTTGCAAGGCGGGTTCCATTTAAAGTACGAGCCTCACAGAAAAAGCCTGAAGTGACGAAAGGAACACCGGCGTTATCTACCCAAAGAATAGTAAGTCGTCTAAGCGTTTGTGTAGGACCAAAATTTTTGCCGAGCGGGACGCGCGTGTACGATTTGCCAAGCTTGCCAGAATCTTTGAGAGTAGGGATGCTGCGTTTTTTGTTCTCCATCTATGTTTTCACCTCCTTCTCTCTATCTGCTTATAGTAGATGTCGAAGGTGGCGTGCCTGTTAACTAGATTTACCTATATAAGAGAAAATGTGTTAATAGATTGATTGTTTAATAGATTCGGGGTTTGTGTGAATGAACCCAAGATTAGACTAATGAAGAGCAATTATAACCAGTGGTATGTGAGACGGAGGAGGAGATTGCATGCGGAAAATATAAGTTATCAATTATTGGAATATATCGATAGTCATAAAAACTGCTATAATGGTCCTTATTATTCAAACCAATTCAATGATAGGGTGGTGCTTGATGTGTCTGCTACGCCGATAAAGGTGTTAATCATTGATGATGAACAGCCGTTAAGACATGAGCTTAGGACGATGCCGTGGCATTCGTTCGAAGCTGAACTTGCAGGGGAAGCTGAGAATGGCGAAGAGGCTTTGGCGCTGTGTGAAGCCCTACAGCCGGATCTTGTTATATCGGATATCACGATGCCCATTATGGACGGATTAGAACTTTTTCGCCTAGTAAGAAAGAGATTTCCGCTTATTCAGTTCGCACTGCTAACCTGTCATAGCGATTTTCATTATGCCCAAGAAGCGCTGAAGCTCGGAGCCTTGGACTATTTTACCAAGCTTTCCTTTGACGAAGAGGACATGAAGGCACTGGTTGTAAAGGCGAGAGAAGCGATTAGGCGTGAAGTCGATCTTAAGCAATATGAACAAGAACGAATGAAACGGGAGATATCCAGTCTGCCAGAATCCGAAGCAAGTGACGTTCGAAAGATTAGGAGAGAAGTACTACTTGCTCAAAGAATCATTGAGAATAAGCTAGGGGAGCCCATTACGCTAGTTTCTGTATCCGCAGAGGTTGGTCTGAGCTCGTACTATCTTAGCAGACTGTTTCGGGAAGAAACAGGAGAATCCTTCAACGATTATGTTACCAGGCTGCGTATGGAGAAAGCCATGATCCTGCTTCAGACCACACAGCTTAAAGTGTACGAAGTTGCCGAACAGGTAGGCATACCCAGCTATCGGTATTTCTCACAGCTTTTCCGGACTTGGTCCGGTGTAGCACCTACAGACTATAAAAAGGGCTGATGACATTATGAAAGCGCTTATCTCATGGTTCAGTGGTTGGAGCATGTTGGCCAAACATTTTCTTTTTTTGTCACTAGGGACACTGGTTTTGCTAGGGGGACTTGCCTGGATCAACTTGCGCGAAGCAGAGGATTTGTTTCGGAAGCAAGTCGTTTCGGATGCCCAAATTATTATTGATCGAACAAATCTCTATATGAATGCCTATTTGGACAATGTGCAAAACATTCTTTTACTCATCTCTACCCGTGAAGATTTACTAAATGAAGGCATGGAGAAGGAAGCTTCGGAGAATTTGCGTGCCTATGCGAAAATGAACAGTACGCTATATAAGTCGCTCTATTTGGTTCGTGAAGATGGCAATATCATCTCGAACTCTCAAACCACTTTTGATATTATCGGAAATCCGCAAATCCCCATGTTGCTTACAAAAGCCAAAGAAACCTACGGAATGTTCATTTCCGAACCGTATCAATCCTCCATGTCGGGAAAAACAGTCGCCTTCGTTCTGCCAATCCAATCTTCTTCGACGAAGTCATTTAAAGGAATGGCTGTCGTGGAAATCGATCTCGTTCAGTTAACGAGTTTGATTGCTCAATTTATGAATACGAAAAATCAAACATTCTCGATCATTACTAATAAAAGGAACGTTGTTCATGCCTTCGATGCTAGTCTTCCTCTAAGTTCCTATCGATTGCTTCCGTACAATACGAGTGTTTTTCCGCCAGAACTAAATGCAGGTTTCGTTGACCAAATAGCGGAGCTTCCACTTGGCGCGTCAGAGATTCAAGGAGCAGAAGGTGACTTAGTCGCTGTAAAATCAGGAATGAACAAGCTCGGTTGGTATTTTGTCGCCTTCTATGAGAATAGTTTTTTCTATCATAATATTAGCAGTCTCTACCGTACGTTCAGTACGGCGGGAGTTTTTTGGATTTTCCTTGTATTGGTCAGTACGTATATGATAAGTCGCTACATTACATTGCCCGTGCGTACTTTAGTTGCAAAGATGGACCGGGTTCGTGATATGGAGGTGCTTCACACCATTCATGTGACTGGGAATGACGAGATTGGCCGGATGGCGCGCAGTTATAACGCTATGATGGAGCGTATTCATCATTTGCTGCATGAGACGAAGGAAGCAGAACGGCGGAAGAAGCAGTTTGAGCTGAAAATGCTCCAGAGCCAAATTGCCCCGCACTTTCTCTACAACACCCTCGCCTGCATTAGCTCTTTGGCTAAACAGCACAAAATCAACGAAGTTCGAGAAGCGATCAAGACGCTTGTAGGCTTATTGTCGTTCAGCTTTGATAAAACCACTGAGTTCGTTACCTTAAACGATGAGCTAGAAGGGCTGAGAATGTATGCATACATTCAGAAAGTACGTTATGGCGATAAATTCACAATGGAAATAGAAGCTGCACCTGAAACGCAATCGAAAACGATTCTGAAATTAACCTTGCAGCCACTTGTAGAAAATGCCATTTTCCATGGACTCGTCCCGTTAAAGCGCACGGGAACCATTCGAATTCGGACAAAATGCCTCAAAGATAAACTGATTATTACAGTCAGAGACAACGGGCTGGGCATGGATTCCGAGCAGTTGGACGGTTTATTTGCGGAGAGGCACAAAGCACCGAGCAAACACAGGTTTACCGGAATCGGAATTATGAATGTTCATGAGAGAATTGGACTTCATTTTGGCCCCGAATACGGCCTGACTATCTTCTCTATTCCGGAGGTTGGTACGTTAATCCGCATCGAGCTTCCATCTGTAGAACATACAGAGAAACCAAAATAAAACGTTTGCAAGAATTCGGACATTTTCGCAGGATCACTGTATATTTTCCAAAGAAAGCGCTTGCTATACTAAACGTAACCCGTTGGAAGCGAGTACAGAGATGGAAAAGAGGTGTCCTTATGGATCAGCAAATCATGATTGAACAGCAAACAAAGGCGGGGAACAAGGTAAAGGAATCCAGGTTTAAACTATCTGCTAGGCAGGTTTGGGCCTTCCGTGCATTTTACCTCATGCTGTTGCCCGGTGTTGCTTACTACATTATATTCCGCTACATTCCCATGTACGGTGTAATCATTGCGTTTAAAGATTTTCAAATATTGGATGGCATTCTCGGCAGTGGTTGGGCGGATCCATGGTACAAACATTTTCAAACGTTTTTTAATTCTCCGTATTTCGGACAGCTCATGGTTAACACCTTCGTTATTAGCATTTATAAGCTGCTGTTCGGTATGGCTCCACCAATCATTATGGCGTTGCTTCTCAATGAATGCAGGCTTCGTTGGTTCAGAACTGTTGTCCAGACGCTAACGTACATGCCGCACTTCTTATCTTGGGTCATTATTTATGGGATCCTAATGGCGCTTCTATCGCAAAACTCCGGAATCGTCAATCGCTGGATCGAAGATGCTGGCGGACAATCTATCGGATTCATGACATCGATTGATTACTTCCGTACGATTCTGGTAAGTTCGGAAGTTTGGAAAGATCTAGGCTGGGGGGCCATTATCTACTTGGCTGCAATGACAGCAATTGATCCGACCTTGTACGAGGCAGCCCGAGTTGATGGTGCAAGCCGTCTTCGGATGATTTGGCACATTACGCTTCCAGGCATTCGAAATGTCATTGTGCTTCTACTCATTTTGAAGCTGGGACATATTATGGATGCCGGTTTTGATCAAATCTATATTCTTTATAACATTCAAGTGTATCAAGTTGCAGATATATTGGATACCTGGGTATTCCGAACAGGACTGCAGCAGCTTAACTTCAGCCTGGGGGCTGCCGTCGGTTTGTTCAAATCCGTGATCGGGCTCGTTCTGGTCCTTGGTTCCAATCAATTATCTAAGAAGTGGGGTGAGGGCATATGGTAAGAGGCTGGGAAGACCGGATCGTGAATACGATCGTCATTATCATTCTCGGGCTTGCTGCGCTAGCGGCAATTCTACCGCTGATGTATGTAATCGCCGTATCCATTACTCCATTCTCTGAGGTACTGAAAAACGGAGGCTTCATCCTCATTCCGAAATCCGTCACCTTTAGTGCGTATCACAAGCTTTTCACCGAAACGAATATACCAAAGGCTTTCTGGGTGACGATCTTCATCACCGTTGTAGGTACGCTGGTAAACCTGATATTGACATCCCTAATGGCTTATCCACTAAGTCGCCGCAATCTGCCAGGCAGAAGCTTGTTCCTTCTCATGGTCGTCTTTACAATGTTGTTCAGCGGGGGGCTCATTCCAACTTATTTAGTTGTAAAGTCTCTAGGGCTCTTGGATTCTGTTTGGTCTATGATATTACCAAATGCGATTTGGAGTTTTAATATCCTGATTATGAAAAGTTTTTTTGAAAGCCTTCCTGAAGAGTTGTTTGAATCCGCACGGATGGATGGCGCAAAGGAATTCCGGATTTTATGGCAAATCGTATTGCCGCTCTCAATGCCATCTATGCTCACAATTGGTTTGTTTTATATGGTCGGCCATTGGAATGAATTTTTCCAAGCGATTATGTATGTGACAGACCGCAGTTTATTTCCTTTGCAAGTCGTTATTCGTGAAATTCTCATGCTTACCCAGCAACCGCTGGAAAATGCTGAAAATATGCTGCCCACTGAAACGATGCAAATGGCATCTGTTGTCGCTGCAAGCTTACCCATTATTCTTGTATATCCGTTTATCCAAAAGCATTTCACCAAAGGCATGCTTATGGGCTCTGTCAAGGGTTGACCCCGTATGCCAGATGATCAGGACTGCAGCCTGAGATTCAGGTAACGGCGACATATTGAAACATCATTAACTTTGAAAGAAAGAAGGGGTATCTATGAAAAGGAAATTGCTCGTACCTATGCTTCTCGCTATGACTTTCACCGGTGGAACACTAATTGCCGGCTGCGGTGGAGCACCTGCTGCAGATAAACCCGCTGACAAACCAGCGGAGAGCACCAAAGCGGTTACTAGCTCAAAACCAGTTAAGCTTGATATCATTGAAACCGGCAGCGGTCTTCCTTCTCCAGATCAAGACATTATTAAGCAAGAGATAGATAAGGTGTTGAACACAGATCTCAATTTAACCGTATATGCATCAGGCGATGATTATAAAAATCAGTTGAATGTACGTATGTCTTCTGCAAACTTCCCGGACTTGTTCGCTGTAGACCGCCAGCAACTAAAACAATTCACAGATCAAGGCCTTCTTCTTGACCTGACGCCTTATTTAGACAAACTGAAGCCAACCAAAGACTTTATTGGCGAGGACAGCTTGAAGAAAGGGATGCTAGGCGGTAAAACGTATGCAATTTCGAAGTCACCGCAGGTTCCCTACAATACGTATTGGATTCGTCAGGATTGGTTGGATAAGTTGAACCTGAAGGTTCCTACCACACCGGATGAATTGCTCGAAGTGGCCAAAGCATTTACAGAGAAGGATCCGGACGGCAATGGAAAGAAAGATACGTATGGTCTCACAGGCGGTAAAGCGGGTGCATTTGATACCGTTTTCGGAGCCTTTGGCGTTGGTCAAGACGGTGGTACACCGAGCATCTATGTTAGAGATAATAAAATGGTGAACGCGCTGTATGATCCTGGAATGAAGGATGCGCTTGCTTTTGTTCAGAAAATGATTGCTTCTGGCTCTGTGGATCCTGAGCTTTTGGCCAATACAGGCCTCCAGCATCAACAAAAGGCGATTAAAGGGCAAGCCGGTATCGTTTATCTGGATTGGCCGAATATGACGAAGGACCAATTCGTTGAACAGATGAAAGCGGTTAATCCGAATGCCAAATGGGTGCAGGTCGATGCGTTGAAAGGTCCAGGCGGCAAATATGCAAGCGTCTACGACATTGGGAAGTCAGCAGCTATGTATGCGATTCCGAAGTCGCTTGAAAAAAATCCGGAGAAGCTGCAAAAGGTCATCGAATTGCTTAATTATGTTTCATCGAAAGATGGTTCTTTGCTGGTACAATACGGCGTGAAGGGCAGGCACTACAATCTCGAAGGAACTAAAGTGGTTCCGACCGATCTGATGGGCAAAGAAGGTGGTTACTTCTGGTTGTATCAATTCGCAGGACGGCCGGAAATGGAGTATTTGACAGTGAAATTCGGTCCGCAGGCCAAATTTATGGAATTTGCAAGTAAACAGCCGCATATCGATGGATTGGCAGGTTTTGTTGACATGCCAACCGGCTATAATGCCGCAGACGCGAGCCGTTACATTGAAGAGGAGTTTTCCAAATTCCTGTATGGCAAACGTCCGCTCAGCGAGTATGACAGCTTCCTCAAAACATTGGAAAGTTCCATGAATTATAAAGCGTATTTGGATGCAGCGGAGAAAAGGATTAAAGAACTTGGCTACTTGAAGTAAAATGGTGAGGAAAGGAAGGAGAGGGTGCTTCCTCCTTCCTTTACCACTATTATTTACTCGTGTAAATTTAAAGTTATCCTATAAAAAGGAGCGAATCACTATGACTACAAATAATCTGAACATACCTGCCTTAATTCAACAATTTAATGAGGACGGTTATTTAATTTTACCTGGCATTTTATCGGAAGAAAAGGTCAATCGGTTGAATGCCGCCATTGATAGGATCGTTGCCGAGGAGCCAGAATCCTTAGCCCATAACATTTATAACAGTGTGGAGCGTGACGGTGAAATTGCTTCACTGATCGACGAGCCTTCTCTGCTCCCGCTAATGGTCAATCTGCTGGGTTTTAACATTCAACTGCATATCTCGCATTTGACCATTCGGAAACCGAATCCGAACGATGTGAAAACCGAATCACACAGTTTCATTAACTGGCATCAAGACGGACCGCATCCGCAGTTCCCCCAACAAAACGGCATCACCTCTACGTATTACATCAAAACGTGCTACATTCTAAGCGACATGTCACAGCCGGACCGCGGCAATACGAAAGTCATACCAGGTTCTCATAATAAGCCGTTTCATCCCGGGAGCCAGGACGTGAATGGTCAAGTGGTTGGCGAAGTGCAAGTCTGTGGTAAACCTGGGGATGTATTTATTTTCCCGCAAAACCTATGGCATGCTGGGGCGCCTAACCGCTCTGAGTTTACACGCAGACAATTGTTTCTAGGCTATAGTCCGATCTGGATGAGGCCGATCGATTACCGCAACGCTTCTGACCGGTTGTTGGAAAATGCATCACCGCAACGTAAGCAGCTATTGGGCGTTATTGACAAAGATCCATTTAAATACTACGTTCCACAGGAATCCATGGTACCTTTGAAGGCGCTATACGTGCAGGATGCTGGGGAAAGTGTCTATAAGTAAGCTCAGCAGGGTGAAACATAGGATTAGTAGAATAGATGTTGCTAGGCGTTCTCTCTATTAGAGGGGACCCTTTTTGCAGAATGCGGACAGTTTAAGTGTATTGATATGTCCAGGGTTTCCGCCTATAGCGGCTTATCCGGCTGAACCCACATATCCCCGGCCCAAGTATGAATATGGTACCACCGTTCACCTTGCGGATCGGTCCATCGTTCGAATGCATCTACGGTTTGAGCCGATAGCACCCCGAAGGATGGGAAAGGCATTGTTGGAAACAGATAGAGCCTGACGTCCTTCAATAGAGTAAGCCGTTCATTGATTGCTTCAGCCCCTACAGGCTCAGCAAAATCAGGCTGAATCCAAAAAGTACTGCCATCCTGAGACCGAACATGGTAGATGCCATTCTGTGTTTTTTCCAAGGCAAATACTTTCTGTGGAGGAATCATCTTAACATCCGAGGGACGTTGCAGACGATTCGATGTATCATAGTCCTCCATGTACAAGGTTGCGGTCGGCAGATCCACCTCCTGATTCACAATCTCCATATCTAGTAACATTTGAGGTTGAGAGACAACCCACATATCTCCTAGCCAAGAAGTCTCAATGCGATAAGAGTTGGTTAAGTAGGATGCAGGTGATTCAAATATGGCATTCGCATGAACCGTTTGCGGGGCGAGTACAGCATCCGTTCTCGTCGATAAAGATGGTTGCGTATACAGATAGGAGTCCCAGAGCAGTGCAATGTTCGTATCAAGCGGCTTGAGGATGCCAATTTTGTCATAATCCAGGTGCATCCAGAGATCACCAGCCCAGGTGGTCTTAATTTTAATCCATACCTTTTCCCCGCGCTGTTTGGTGTACCAAGCTTGCTCTGCATCAACCGTGGTCACATTTTGAGGAGTGAGTGCGGCAAATGGTTTGCGCGATTCGTCTGTTGTGGAGTAGAGCGGCGTCTCCTCGAGTAAGGTGATGACCGGTGGGACTTTAGGCGGAATAAATTCTCTTTGCGGTGGTGGCGCAGCATTTGCCTGCAAATTGCTAATAACATTGAACAACATCATGACAAAGACAAGGGCAATGACATGCCTGATTCGTGTTTTGAATTTCATATACTGTTTTCACCTCAATTTCCTAATGTTGTAAATATAGACTTGGTAAAAAGCTAAATTGTTGCAAGCGTATCGAATCTTTTCGTAATTGAAAAGAAAAAGCCAGTCCCCGAAGGACTGACTTTCAATTATTCATATACGTCTGTAGCTGCGTGGGAGTCGGCCCGTATTGTTAATAAAACCAATCTGAGCAGCCGTCAGGCGCTGTTTCGTAGAAATGAACGATGACTACCAATTCGTGTTTAGATGTAGAAACTACAGCTAATTTGCTCGAACTCGACGTATTTTCATGATTTAATGGAAAAAGTCCATCTAATTTGTATGAAACTTGAAGGGACGTGGGAATTGGAGAAATATAGCTACAGGAAATACAGTTAATCTTTCAAATTCGAGAAATCCACTTCAAATAGATGGAGAAAATCCAGTTAGATGGTCGAAGCAAGCTTATTACTCATCGGTTATTACCTGAAAAAGAGTCTGTCTCAAAAAGTCTAAATTGACTTTGAGACAGACTCTTTGTATATAATCCTACTTGGAGAAACTGTAGTCTACTTCACATCATACCCCTTCGCGATGGATGGCTCGATCCATCGCTTTTCAGTATGCTCCCGGCGTAGAATGACGACGCGTTTGGGGTAGACGTCGACGACGAGGCTCTGGCTAAGCGACTTCGTCTCGGGCTCGTTCTGGGCGCTCCATACCTCACGGATGGAGGCGCTCGAAGCAGCAAGAAACTTCAGCTGCTTCACTTGGTTGGTCGTTTCAACGTTCCAGTGGGTGTGCCCACTGAACAAAATGACGTTCGGGTGCGCGTCAAGTATCGCGCGCAGTTCCTGGTGCTGGACGACGCCCAGCTCCAGGTCCGTGCCATCCAGCGTGCGCGGCAGCGGCTGGTGGAGGAACACGAACACGGGCTTGCCGGCATCCGCCGAGCCCGCGGCCGTGAGCCGCTCGCGCAGCCAGCTGAGCTGCGCGGGAGAGAGATACGCATCCTCGTTGATGGATGCGTCCACGTCCCTGTACGCTTCCCCGCTAAGGAACAGGAAGCGATAGCCCTCCACGACAAGCTCGTGATACGGCTTGTCATACCCCATCATGCGGTCGAATAACGCGACCGCATTCGCACTCGACCACGAAGAATTCATCTTCGTGTAATCCATCGTGCCATCCGGCTTGCGCCACACGCCGTAGTAATCGTGGTTGCCCATGGTCGCCTGCACAGGGGCATGGGGCTGGCGGCTAAGCAGCGTCAGCAAACTGCGATAATCGCTCTCACTGCCATTCGTGAGATCACCGTTCAGGACAAGCAGCTTGCTGTCAGGACGCAGCTCATGGTGATCTGCGAGCGCTTGCCGCAGAAGCCGCTGGGAAGCTGAGTCCGACGATAGGATATGAACGTCGCTCATCACCGAGAAGGAAAACAACGGTGCGGCGGTTTGTGGCTCATCTTGTGCAGTAGTTGTTTGTGGCTCATCTTTTGCAGTAGTAGTTTGTGGCTCATCTTGTGCAGCAGCGGTTTGCGGCTCATCTTGTGCATCTGCAGTTTGCGACGCCACTTGCACAGCAGCATGCTGTGACGCGCGAGTAGACTTTATGCTTTCTCCAACAGGGTTAATCAACGCTAACCCCAACAAAACCACGAAACTACTCCGTATGATAGATAGAAACATAGAGAACCTACCTTTCTATTAAGTATGTAGTGATACGCTTGCTCTATGTCTCTCTTTAACCATCTCTATCTCTCTTTAACCAACTCTTGTCCTTTTCTTTACCTCGTCAGGCTCCCAGCCCACGCCCTATTGGTATTCCCCTCTAAGGCAACTATTTAACTACCCAATTTTTGTAACTCGCTTGACATGGAACTTGTTTGGTTGTATGGTTAATTACATGAGTAACTAACCAAAGTAGTAACGAAAGCGGTGGTGAGAATTGTGGGATTTATGATGGATGATAGCCGCCCGATTTTTGTGCAAATCGCAGAACAGATTGAAGATGACATTATCGAATCACGCATGCTGGAAGAATCGCAGGTTCCTTCTACGAATCAATTTGCAGCCTTTTATCAGATCAATCCGGCAACGGCAGCGAAGGGTGTTAACCTGCTAGTGGACCAAGGGATTTTATACAAGAAGCGTGGAATTGGCATGTTTGTAGCGGAGGGAGCGAGGGCTAAGCTAATGGAGAAGCGGAAAGAACTCTTTTATGAGCAATATGTTGTGACGATGGTGAAAGAAGCTGAGAAACTGGGCATAACGGTAGAGCAATTGACGGAAATGGTGCGGAGAGGGGAGAAATCCTAATGATGAACGTTGTTGAGGTAAAAGGACTGACGAAAGCCTATGGCCAAGTTAAGGCTGTTGACGGGGTCAGCTTTACGGTAGAAGCGAACAAAATCTATGGCTTGCTCGGCAGAAATGGCGCAGGCAAAACAACCATCATGCATATGATCTCCGCCCAGCAGTTCGCGACAAGCGGTGAGCTTAAGGTGTTTGGCGAAGAGCCTTTTGAGAATAGTCGTGTGCTGAATCAGATTTGTTTTATCAAAGAGAGCCAGAAATATCCGGATACTTTCCGAATTATTGACGTGCTGGCGGTTGCCAAAACGTTATACCCGAACTGGGATGATGCGTATGCCAACGCGTTAATTGAAGATTTCCGACTTCCGATCAAAAGGAAAATTAAAAAGCTTTCCAGAGGGATGCTCTCCTCCGTGGGGATTGTGGTTGGGCTCGCTAGCCGTGCACCATTGACAATCTTCGATGAGCCATATCTGGGCTTGGATGCTGTAGCACGCGTACTTTTCTATGATCGCTTGCTGCAAGATTACGCAGAGTATCCACGGACCGTCATCCTCTCTACGCATTTGATTGACGAGGTAAGTCGTTTACTGGAGCATGTGCTTGTGATCGATAATGGTAAGTTGATTCTTAATGAAGATGCCGATGCATTACGCGGCCGTGCTTGTACGGTTTCGGGTTTGAAATCAGCGGTAGATGCGTTCACACGGGGGAAAGAGGTGTTGGAGCGCAACGCAATTGGTTCTGCTGGAACAGCAACGATCATCGGTGCCCTCTCGACGCAGGATCGGGCATATGCCGAAGAGTTAGAACTCGAATTTGCTCCAGTATCAATTCAGCAATTGATCGTTCATCTGACACGCACGCAAGTCGCGGGAAAGGGGTCTGAATCACTATGAACCGAGTTAAGCAAGTCGTCATGCTCCATCTGAGGAACAAGAACACATGGTTTATGGTTCCATGGGCCATCCTTGGCGCTAATTTTCTAATCAATGCTTTAATTGCTCTCTCACTTAATAATGGTGAAACCATCAATACAGGCGCGGTTGCTTCTATCTTCGTATATGCATTTGTAGCAGGTACGCTGACGATTAAAGAAACGTTCCCGTTCGCCATTGGTCTTAGTATTCGGAGAAAAGATTATTTCTTAGGTACAGCCTTGACTGTCCTTTTGGTAAATAGCATTTCGGGGATTGCCCTAACCATACTTTCGGCCATTGAACAAGCAACAGACGGGTGGAACGTGAATTTACATCTGTTTAAAATAGGTTTTCTGAGCAATCTGCCGTACATTGGTATACTGGGGTTTAATATCCTCCTATTGGTACACTGCTTTTTCCTCGGGTTTGCTATTTCTAGCTTGCATCGCCGTTTTGGCAGCATGTCCATGTACATCTTTTTTACAGCGACGCTGCTAATTGGGACGATTGGTTCTTATACGATGACGCATTTCGAGCTATGGAGCGATTTTGGCCATTGGGTAGCTGATAATTACATGGATTTGTTCTGGTATATGATCCCGTTGGTCGTTATCTATTCGCTCATTTCCTATGGGTTGCTGCGCAAAGCAGCTGTATAAATACAAACAAAAACGAGCTACAGAAGAGTTCTTCTGATGGCTCGTTTTTTGTTATTTGTGTATGAGATTAAGCTGTAATTTTCGCAATGTAGTCATCCAATTGCTTGAAGGTTCCGCCAAATCCTTCTTCCATAGAACCTTTCATCGAAGCGAAGAACTGAATTTCTTCTTCCGTGGCGTTGATCGGGCCGCCGCTCATGACGATGATCGTTTTGCCATCTTCTTCGGTGAACGTTAATTTATTTAAGATTTCAAGCGGGAAAATAGGGCTGAACGGTGCACGAATTACGTTACCTTCCGTGTCTGCGAAAGAGGTCACATAGGAAAGCTTCTCCGGTGCAACAACCTCTTGATACGCGAATCTGCCAAACATTTCAAAACCTTCCGGTGACTTCATTCCGTAGTGGAAAAGGCCCCCTGGGCGAACATCCAGTGATACGACCGTCAACTCCATACCCGTTGGCCCCCACCATGCAGCTAAGTGTTCAGGCTCTGTCCATACTTTATAAACAAGCTCGCGCGGTGCGTTAACGATACGTGTAATCACCAATTCTGTACCTTCATGATTCATTTCAAATGTGTTCTGTTGTGTCATGTCTATTCCTCCATTATTTAAAATCGTTTACGCTAGCTTGATCGCGATTTATTTCGAATCAGCTGGCTTGATTTCCTTAGCTTGCAGAGCCTCTATATAGGCTTCCATGCGATCAAATCGGGTTTCCCACAGGCGCCGGAAGGAACCTAGCCAGTTTTCGATGTCCTGAAGGGACTGCGGCCGCAGTTTATAGACCCTTCGATTCGCTATTGGCTGTACCTCTACGAGCCCTGCTTCACTAAGTACACGCAGATGCTTGGAAACTTGCGGCTGACTAAGGCCGAGCCGATCGACGATCTCCCCTACAGTTAGGGGGCCGTCTCTTAAAAGCTCAACCATGTGCAAGCGATGTGGTTCGGCAAGAGCACTGAATATCGTATTCATGTATTGAATATAACTCAAATGGAATATTCCTGTCAAGGCATATAAAGATGGGGAATTTTATCATCTGGACTCATCTTTTTGCAATCGGATATCTTCTAGAGGTTTACTATCGTGAACAGAATAAGGTGGAAATATACAAGACAACTTTTATGGTTCTCTCTTATTGTTTCTATGTATCTAGCATTAATTTCATAGTAAAGGTATAGAATGTTTACTTTTAGCCGAGTCTAGTAGCTATAACTCTATTAACTTTTTTAGGAGGAGCTATAGCTATGATGTTTCGTAAAATATGTATATCGACCTTATCCTTAATTGTGTTGCTTGGTTTGTGGTTCATGCAATCGAAGGTGTATTCGTATCCGTCGAGCTTTGAAGATATGTCCATGTCACCAGTCTATGTGGCCTCTTCGAATGAAAGCTCGGATTCTTCGATAGCTGAAACTCCAGCCGCTGCAGTCGAGCAAGCTGCGACAACGTACAAAGTAAGCCGAGGAGATACCCTTTTCAAAATAGCAAAAAGCTTTGAAATCGCCGTCGATGATCTCATTGCTGCCAATTCAATTTCGAATCCAAACCAATTAACGATCGGGCAAAGTCTGACAATCCCGCTTGTCGCTGTAGCCTCTACATCATCGGATGGACAGCCGAAAATTATCAAAAAAGTAATTAATACAACGTTAACCGCATACACTGCGGGTTTTGAATCGACAGGCAAAAAAGCCTCTCATCCTACATACGGCATCACTTATAGCGGTATCAAAGCCAAGGAAGGGCGCACGATTGCTGTAGATCCCGCCGTCATTCCTTTAGGATCCACGGTGTTCATCGAAGGCATTGGCATCCGGAAAGCGGAAGATATCGGATCGGCGATTCGCGGCTCTCGAATTGATGTCTTCATGAATGATTTGGGCCAAGCACAGGAGTTTGGTGTGAAAAAGAACGTGAAGGTGTACGTGCTAGATAGGGAAACCGTGTAGCAGTTACTATGAAGATAGGAAAGACCGACGTCATTGACGTCGGTCTTTCTTTCATTTTCAAGCATATATCTTTGGCTTATTAGTCGGTAAGAGTATGCAGATCCAACCAACCCAGTAAATCAGAAAGGAATTGCTCTCGTCCTAAGTCATCAAAAGGACGATGAAGCATCCTATCGTAAGCGTAGCTCTTTTTATCTTGCGAACCCACCAAGTGCAGGAATTGCTGAAGTTTCGCGGGGGGAGTCAATTTATCTTCTAAGCCATATTGCAGGAGAAGGGGGAGTTGAAACAATTGTGCTTGATTCAAGATTCTTGGAATGGCTTGGCTTAGTCCAAGGCCTAAACCTGGCGTTACGGTACTATGACGCAAAGGATCTGATTGCAGCTTCGCCGCCATGTCGGGATCTTGTGTTAATCCATCGACACTGCCTGATTTTTGAATGGTGAGTTGTGGTCTTATTTTCCCCAGAAGTTTAATGAGCCAGCTCTCAAAGGTCGTCATTTCATACGAAATCGCGGGAGCTACCAAAACGAGTCCACTAATCCCCGTGCCCCGATCGAGCACATAGTCCGCACTAATCACGCCACCCATACTGTGACCAATGATAAAGATAGGCAATTCAGGATTTTCAGATAGGACGAGTTCTCTAAATAGATGCAGATCTCCTTTGTATTCATCCCATGAACGTATAAATCCACGAATACCGGGGCTTCGCCCATGACCGCGCGAATCAGCCGAATAGACGATATACCCCCCCTGTACGAGTGCGTTACACATATTGACTAAACCACCGCTGTGGTCGCCGTGTCCATGGACAGCAATAATGGCGCCTTTGACTGGTACTTCTGATGGAGTGGCTCTTCTATAGAAAAGTCCAACCCCACCAATTCCCTGAAAAGTTCCCTCCGAGATGTTCACAAGAGAATCCTCCTTACGCAATAAAGCGAGATAGTTCAAACTAGCCCTTATTTTACCATACTTCCAAAATGGCACTCACGATAATTTTAGCCATGCCATCAAGGGGAATGCCTGTCTATCATAGGTCGTAGACCCACCCCGACTAAGGTCTAGGAGTAAATACCGTCCACGGTCCGTTTTGGAAAGCCGCGATTTTACCTAGAATAAAGACATGAAGAAGACGACGACAAAGGGCGAAAGGCGGTGACGAAACGATGAAAAGAAATACAGGATTTGCCGCTCTGCTAATCGCATTCGGCGCACTGATTTTATTCAATAAGCTAGGTTTTCACTTAGGAGACTTTATTGGCTCGGTGATGGGATTTGTAATTCCCCTCATTATGGTTGGACTGGGGTACCTAGGGATTAAGAACGATAAGAAAATAGGATGGGTAATTGCCGGAATCGGGATTATCATTCTAGTAAGTAAGCTAGCAGGTTGGATCATTATCCTTCTGGCAATCGGATTAATCGGATATGGATTTTCCATGTTGAAAGGAAGAACGGCTTAACGTAAGCAGTAAGAGAATCGAATACAGAGTGTGAAAAAGGTGGAGTGAAGATGAGCCTATTTAGGCGGATGAGAGATATAACCGTGGCAACTTTGAATGAACATTTAGAGAAGTCGGAAGATCCGGTACGCTTGATTGACCAATACTTAGCGGCCCAACGTGAGCAGCTTGTGCAGTCAGAAAGATTGTATCAGCAATGCGTAAGTCATGCAGCATCACTTCGGCAGCAATATTTAACCGCATTAGAGACGAAAGAAAAGCGCGAGCATCAAGCGCTGCTGGCTTTGAAGGCTGGCGAAGAGCACATGGCACGAATCGTGCTGCAAGAGAAGTTGCAAGCGGAAGAGAAAAGCGTGCAATATCATGATCTTTATGAGCAGGCGAAGCAGTCCATCCTTGAGCTTGATGAGGAGCTGCAACAACTGAAGGCGGATTACAAAGAAGTCGCAGACAAACGAAGCTACTACTTGGCTCGTATGGAGTCCGCTCGTTTGCAGCAGCGCATGCATGCTCGCAGCAGTGTCACACAAGATGGGGCACCGCGGATGTTCGGCCGATTGGAAGAGCGCGTATCCGATATGGAGCTGCACGCCAGGACGCTTCGCGACGTAAGGAAGATGGGTCGCGAAAGCTACTACAGTGGGGGGAACCCAGCTGTAGATGCGGAAATGGAAGCACTTCGCAATAGACTGAAACAGGAGGGAACACAGGATCATGAACAAACTATACCGCTCACGAAGAGATAAGAAATTAACGGGCCTATGCGGGGGACTTGCAGAAGCCATGAATGTAGATGTCACACTATTACGTTTACTAGTCGTGATCACCACGTTTTTTACCGGAGGCACCGTCATTTTCGTCTACTTTGTAGCGGCGATTGTCATTCCGAAGGAACCTGGGTTTGATCAGCCCCCATTTGATCCCTATGCAGGCTCGTATGGTCGTCAAAACTATCCAGGGGGAGCATGGAATCATCATAAATCCCATAACCACCACCAAGCGCCACAACCGACTAGCAAGTATGCTTCATATGAAGCTAGCCAACCAACGAACAACATCGATGAGATGATGAAAGACATTGAGAAGAAAGCTTTGCAAAGAGAAGTAGACGAACTAAGAGCCAAAGTCGCTCGTTTTGAAAAACAAACATTGGATAGTAAAAAAGGAGACGTGTAAACCATGGGTGTATTCACAAGAATGAAAGATATGACGAAAGCTTCAATTCACGAGGTATTAGATAAAATTGAGGATCCAATCGTAATGTTGAACCAATATCTGCGCGATATGGAGCAAGAAATTGCCCAAGCGGAAGTAACGGTTGCTCGCCAAATCGCAAGTGAGCGCAAGCTGAAGCAGCGCCTTGAAGAGTCCGTTCGCCTAGTAGCTGATCGTGAAGCGAAAGCTTCTGCTGCCATCAAAAACGGCCAAGAAGCGATTGCTCGTCAAGCTGTTGAAGAAAAACTGTACCACGAAGATAAAATTGTTGAGTACTCAGATCTTCACGCTTCTGCGAAAGCACATGCCGATGAGTTGACTCAGCAATTGCACGAGATGAAAGATGAATTCTACAAAATGCGCAACAAACGCAACGAGCTTGTATCCCGTGCTCAATTAGCGAAAGCAAAGAAACAAATGGCGCAAGTATCCTACAACGGTGTGATCGAAAGCGGCAACGCATCCCGCGGCTTCCAGCGCATGGAAGAGAAGATCATTCAGCTTGAAGTTGAAGCTGAGATCGCTCGCAAGCCATACGTACCCGCTGGTGGGGTTGGCAGCTACACGCCGATCGACACAGCGAAGCAGGCTAAAGTAGATGAGCAGTTGAACCTGCTCAAAGAGAAATTGAACGGTCCAGCTGCTGAGTAGCAGCTTGGGTAGTGAAGTGCGGAAGCCCCTCCTGGTGAGGGGCTTTTTGCTGTGTTTGGGGGTGGTGCGGAACTCCTCAACACCAACAGCACGCCCTCACACCAAATGCCAATAACCCCTCCAGCCAGGCAAAGAACACTAGTCAATTAACAAGCGATCTCTACCAGTTAGTCCGCCTACCTGCGACCCATTGGATAAATCCAGTAGAATGCTCTCTCAAGTGGCTCAAAAGTGGATTAGATTGGACAAATCCACTCAAAATTCAAAAATAGCCCCTTTTTAACACCAAAACAGGTTATCCCACTGGATTTATCCAATGCAGGGATGAAATCTCCGCTTATTTTACTCATCCCATTGGATTTGTGTAATGGAGCTCGCCGTTCGGCGCCCAGCGCACGATGAGCCTGTCTCTCCCACCATGCGCAGACTGGTCTCGGAGTCAGCGCACGACGTCCTGTGCCCCACACTTAGCTCGAACCCCATGCTCGAATCAGAAGATTTTCAACGTTTTTGAAGAGATTTATCCACTCTCATTCCAACTTCTGGAAGGTAGAATGAACTCATGAACAAGGGACATGACGAACTGGGGTAAGAGGTGAGATCGACGATGAGTGAGGAAGTTTTGCTCAGGATGGAAGGGATTGAGAAGCATTTTCCTGGTGTTCATGCGCTGCATCAGTGTCAGTTGGCGTTAGCTGCTGGTGAGGTGCACGCGCTAGTCGGTGAGAATGGGGCAGGGAAATCAACGTTGATGAAAATTGTCACGGGTGTGTACCAGAAAGACGAAGGCCGCATCTTGGTGAAGGGCAAGGAAGTGAATATCCCCCATACCAGAGCAGCGCAGCAACTGGGTATTTCGATGATTCACCAAGAGTTGAACCTGATGCCGGATTTGACGATAGCACAGAACATCTTCATCGGCCGCGAGCCGAGGCACAGCATCAAGCTATTCGTCGATGAGCGCAAGTTGAACGAGCAAGCGCAACTGCTCCTGGATCAGATGAACCTACAGCTAGATCCGCGAACGCTGGTTGCGGATTTGACGGTCGCGAAGCAGCAGATGGTGGAGATAGCGAAGGCGCTATCCTTTCAATCCGAGGTGCTGATCATGGATGAGCCGACAGCGGCGCTAACGCACGCGGAAATAGAGGAGCTGTTCCGCATCATCAACCAGCTGCGCGCAAGAGGCGTAGGTATCGTCTATATCTCGCATCGGATGGAAGAGTTGAAACGCATCAGCGACCGCATCACCGTCATGCGTGACGGCCGCTACATCGATACGGTGCAGACGCAGACGACATCCATCGATCAGATTATCGCGATGATGGTAGGGCGCGAGCTCTACGTCAGCCCGAATCAACAAACGACGACCGCCTCTAAGGCGAAGGTGCTGGAGGTTTCCAAGCTAAACCGCGGCTCGGCGGTGAAGGATGTGTCCTTCCATCTGGCCAAAGGCGAGATCCTCGGCTTCGCTGGCCTTATGGGAGCGGGGCGCACGGAGGTGGCGCGGGCGGTTTTTGGCGCAGACGCCATCGATTCTGGCGACATCCGCATCCACGGACAGCAGGTCCGTATTCAAGCGCCGCATGACGCGGTGAGGCACGGTATCGGCTACTTGTCCGAGGACCGCAAGCGCTACGGACTCATGGTGGACATGGATGTGAAAATGAACATCGCCGTGGCCTCCTACCGAAAAGCGCGGCGACTTGGCTGGATGCGTGACGGTGTTATCGCTCAAACAGCTAAACACTATGTGGAAGCGCTTCAAATCAAAACGCCGACCATCCACCAGCAGGTGAAATTCCTATCTGGCGGTAACCAACAGAAGGTCGTTATCGGCAAATGGCTGCACCGCAACTGCGATATTCTCATCTTCGATGAACCGACGCGGGGGATTGATGTTGGAGCCAAAACCGAGATTTACAAGCTGCTCGATGATCTCGCTGCACAGGGGAAATCGATCATTATGATCTCCTCGGAGCTGCCAGAAATATTACGTATGAGTCATCGCATCATGGTCATGTGCGAAGGTCGCATTACCGGTGAACTCACGCAGCAAGAAGCGACACAGGAAGCCATTATGAATTTCGCCACGATGCAGATCAGTTAGGAGGAGCCCGATGTCAACACGATTAGCACATGCCTACAAGAAAACCATTCCCACCTTGTCCAAACAAAGCGGGGCTACACAGAAGCTACTGGCGTTCGCCAGCTTGATCATGCTCGTACTTATTTTTTCCATATCATCGAGCAACTTTTTCCAATTCGATAACCTAGTCGCGATCATGCTTTCAACCGCCGTTATTGGCGTTCTAGCCTTGGGCTCTACGTTCGTAATCATTACGTCCGGCATCGACTTGGCCGTGGGAACGGTCATGACCTTCTCCGCCGTGATGGCCGGTGTAATCATCACAACATGGCAGCTGCCTATGCCACTCGGTATCCTCGGAGGCATTCTCGCCGGAGCAATCTGCGGTCTCATTAGCGGGCTGCTCGTAGCCAAAATGAAAATTCCGCCCTTCATCGCGACACTCGCCATGATGATGGTGACAAAGGGCTTATCACTAGTTATTTCAGGTGCGAAGCCGATTTATTTTAACGACACACCCGCATTTACGAAGATTTCAATGGGCTCGATCATCAGTGGCATTCCGAACGCGATTCTGATCTTCTTCGGGGCCGCGATTGTGGCCAGCATTATTTTGACCAAAACGATCATCGGCCGTTACAACTTTGCCTTAGGGAGCAATGAAGAATCTACTAGACTCTCCGGTGTTAACGTGGACTACTGGAAAATCGTGATTTACACACTGACAGGTGTGTTCAGCGGAATTGCCGGTATTATGATGGCCTCCAGGCTCAACTCTGCACAGCCCGCACTCGGATCCGGCTATGAGTTGGAAGCGATTGCAGCTGTTGTTATTGGAGGAACGTCCCTCAGCGGGGGCAAGGGCTCCATCCTTGGAACGGTCATCGGGGCGCTGATCATGAGCGTGTTGACGAATGGACTGCGGATTTTATCTGTGAAGCAAGAGTGGCAGACCGTCATCGTAGGTATCGTGATTGTGTTGGCAGTTTACGCAGATATGATGCGTCGTCGCAAGAAATAACCTTGGTATTTACTCCATTAGGAGTCATATACAAACCAAACCAAATTAGGAATAAGGGGCGATCAACCGTGCAAAAACGGACTAAGAAATTGGCGTTAACGTCATCGTTAATCTTGCTATCCGCTATCGTTTTGAGTGCATGTGGTTCCACTTCTACGAAAACAGCAACATCAACAGCAGGAACAACGACAACAACTGTGAAGTCAGATAAGATCTACATTCCTGTCATTTCCAAGGGCTTCCAGCATCAGTTCTGGCAAGCGGTGAAGCAAGGTGCTGAGAAAGCAGCGAAGGAATTCAACGTGGAGATTACGTTTGAAGGTCCTGAGACGGAGACGCAAGTGGATAAACAAATCGAAATGCTGCAAGCGGCACTGGGCAAAAAGCCTGCGGCTATCGCTTTCGCTGCACTTGACAGCAAAGCAGCATCACCGCTGCTAGAGAAAGCGAAAGCGGGCAAAATCCCGATTATCGGCTTTGACTCCGGTGTCGATAGCGACATTCCGGTAACGACAGCCGCTACGGATAATAAAGCCGCTGCTTCACTCGCTGCTGATAAAATGGCTTCACTTATTGGGAACGAGGGCGAGATTGCGTTAGTTGTCCATGACCAAACGAGCCGCACAGGTGTTGATCGCCGAGATGGCTTCGTGAACCAGATTAAAGCGAAATACCCGAATATCAAAATTGTAGATACACAATACAGTGGTGATCCGCTGAAAGCAACAGACTTGTCCAAAGCGATCATCCAAGCTCACCCGAATATCAAAGGGATTTTCGGTTCTAACGAAGGTGCGGCCATTGGGGTTATTAACGGGATAACAGAAAGTAAAAAAGACGGCAAAATCGTCGTTATCGGCTTCGACTCTGGTAAACAACAAATGGATGCGATCMGCAGCGGTAAAATGGCTGGAGCGATTACGCAAGATCCAATCGGCATCGGCTATTGGTCCGTGAAAGCGGCTGTACAAGCGATTAAAGGCGAAACCGTCCCGAAAAATATCGACACAGGCTTCCACTGGTATGACAAAACAAACATTGATGCTGCGGATATCAAGCCGCTATTATACGAATAAAAACTTCTAGTAAAAAGCATCGTTCACGTTAACATGGTGAATGATGCTTTTTTGTCTGCGTAGTTAAGCGCTCGGGTGATGATTGTTGATTCATACTTGTTAAAGTGTAGAATTAAATTTAAAATCTGACAGAGATCCATACATCGTTCAATTTAAAAGTGGGAAGCTATGTATAGTCCACAAAGGAGTAAGCCATGGAGACGTATTGCAAGGTGTTAATTGTTGATGATGAGATGCTGGTGCGTCAAGGAATCAGACATCTTCTCGACTGGGAAAGCGAAGGCTTTCAAATTGTCGGCGAGGCATCGAACGGTAAGGATGCCCTTGATATGGTGAAACAACTCGAACCCAACATGATCCTGACGGATATCGTTATGCCGGTCATGAGTGGGGAGGAATTGGTCCGAGTTGTGAAAGGTTTATATCCGGAGATTGAGATTGTGGTTCTCAGCAGCTACGGTGAATTTGAGTATGTACGCTCCACGTTTCAGAGTGGTGTAGCAGATTATTTATTAAAGCCCAAATTAGATGCGAAGTCGCTGCTAGCCGTCTTAAAAAAGACGGTAGAGGGGATGCCAGCCTTTCGACACATGGACTTTACGAATGAAAAAGGACAGTCCATTGACTATGTGCTGGACAGGCTGATTTCCGGCTATGCCATGGAGGTTGATAGTGCGGAGATAAAGACCCTTTTCCCGTATCCATGTTTCGTTCTACTCGTTGTAGATAGGCAAGATAGCTCATCCGCGATGAAACGTAACGAGGAATGGATCGAAGCCTTTCTGAAAGGTATGGTTCAGGATGTTAAGGAACCGTGCATCATTCATCGCCTTTCACATCAAGACAGTCATATCCGGTTTTTGCTAAATATAGAGCATGCTGGCCGAATGGAGGTCATTCATATGGCCGAGCAATTAGTACAATCCAGCGTAATGGCGGGTTTATCCTTTTATGGGGCACTTAGCAAGAATTTTACGCAAATTACAGAACTTCATGATGTGTATACGCATGATATTCTCAAAGTGTTGGATCACCGTTTCTTTCTGTCGGATCAACAACTGTTCTTTGCTGACGAACTGTTGGAGCATGAAGGGAATGGCGATACGTTTGATTCGGAGGCGTTTACTGCGGAGCTGAATCGTCAAGATTTTCAACAAGCTTTTGGGCGTCTCAGCCATTATGTAGACACCATGCCTGACAGGCTGGATACGGATATGTTTGAGTTTAAGTCTTTTTTAGGTCACAGCCTATTCAATATTATTGTTTCTTTACTGCATTTTCACTACGAGGCTAGAACGCTGGATGATGCGAAGTATGAGTATTTCCGTGCCATTCATGAGGCCAAACATATTGGGGAAGTGCGTTCTCTTTTGGCCAAATTCCTGAATGAGGCGACAGATTGTGTGACAGGAAACAAAACAAATTCTCCAGGCATACAGAAGATTTTATTGTATCTGGATGAGCACTTCACTGAACCTCTCACGCTGACAGAAGTAGCCAAACAATTTCATTTCAACCCATCGTATCTATCCAATTATTTTACCATTCATAATAAAGAAGGATTTAATGAGTATTTGAATCGTATTCGGATTGAACGTGCATGCGAATTATTAAGGGATAATGCGCAAATTTCGATTTCGGAAATCAGCAGTCTTGTTGGATACTCGGATCACAGTTACTTCACGAAAGTGTTTCGGAAGTTGATGGGGACTTCACCTAGCCACTATCGAAAAAAATAAAGAAGGGAATCATCAAACCTATGGGGGCGTGGCTCAAACGGATCTCTGATCTAAGTTTATTTAGTAAATTATTTCTTGTCATGGTGCTTAGCATGATTACGGTTACGGTGGCGACTTCTTGGGTTACCGTGCAAATGTCGGAGAAACTTTTTGTGCAGACATTCAGTATCACGAATTCAAAAATCATCGAGCAAATTAAAAGCGGTCTGGATTCCATTCATTATTCGAATGTCAATATAGTCATTAACACCGCGCAAAGTGGTGCGATTAAACGTTTTCTGACAGAAGGGGATGTTGATTCGGTAACCAACTCCAAAGTAACCTTCGACATGAGCGAGCAGATGAAGCGAATCCAGTCGGGTATTGGAGCCAAGAACATTGGGATGATCATTTCAGGTATTAATGGCAAAAGCTTTAAGAGCGACCGGACTTATTGGTCCGGTTCTTCGGCGGATTTAGGGCGAAATCCGATTACACAAGAGTCGCGGAACCAGCCAGGACGTCTGTTGTACAGTTATTTAGGTGAAGGAACTCCGGGTTCTGGGGATCAAGGCCTTGTTGCCGTCAAAACGCTAACTGATTCTGGCAGTAAAGAAGGGTATGGGACGCTTTATATCTTCCTGAAAGAAAACGATTTAAGATCCATTTATGCTAGCTTTACAAGTGCTGGGAATGATGTGATGATCTTGGATCGTCAAGGTCTAATCATTTCTAGCAACCGAGCGGAGTTGATCGGAACAACATCGAAATCGCTTTTAGAGAGCGCACAGAGGATTCAGCAGCAGGGTCTGGCTAAGGATGAAATAAGGATGTCCGGTAAGGATGTCATGGTATTGGCTGGCGATTTGCCATTGTACGACTTTTACATCATGAATGTCATTGATAAGGATGCAGCCCTTGGTCAAATGCTCAACAGGAAAGCGATTTTCTTCATTGTTGCGGGGATCGTGGCTTTGGCTGTGCTCGTTGTGTATGTGATCACGCGGAGGTTGACGCTCTCGCTAAGAAAGCTCGTTAAGAAAATGTCGACGGTGACGAAAGAGAATTTTCACAATTATATGGCGGTTACGGGCACCTATGAGACAAGGGAGCTTAGTCGCTCCTTCAATTTTATGCTCGACGAGTTGAACGACTATATCAGTCAACTTGTTGATACGCAGAAGGAGCAGCGTAAAGCAGAATTGGCTGCGTTGCAGCAGCAGATTAATCCGCATTTTTTATATAATACACTGGCTTCCGTTAACATCCTCGTTCAGCGAGGGAGCCAAGAGACCGCCACGCAAACGATTCATGCGCTCATTTCTCTCCTGCAGAATACGATCAGCAATGTCAAAGAAACGATTCCCGTTGTGCAAGAGTTGGTGAACTTAAAGCATTATGTGTTCATTAATCAGATTCGTTATGGTCAAGGGATTAAGGTCGATTACTTTGTTTCACCAGACTGCTTGCCTGCGCAAGTGCCTAATTTGATGCTGCAACCTTTTATCGAGAATGCTTTTTTTCATGCTTTTAATAAGAAGGGTACCGGATATATTTACGTCATCATCACGAAAGAGAGAGATACGCTGCACTGTGAAGTGGTTGACAATGGGGATGGCATGGAACTTTCGGACAAAGCGGACGAGATACCGAATCCCACAAGTGCGAGGCAATTGTTCACAGGGATTGGTATTCGTAATGTTCATGATCGCCTGGTTCTTTTGTACGGTGAAGAGTATGGGGTTACGATAACAAGCACATTGGGACAGGGAACGAAAATATCTATTAATCTTCCATGGCGTACAGATCAGTACACGTAGAAGTATAAAAAACTAAAATAAATACAAAATATAAAAATAATACAAATGAGCAAGTAAGGATGGGATTACAGATACAATAAAAACGCTAATTTCAGCAAATTTCGTTCTAACAAGACAAATTGCCCAAATGATATTATTTATAAGTAAGCACTTACAAAATTAAATCATCCAGGGGGATCACATGAAGAAGAAAATTTCTACGGTTTTACTTGCAAGTTTTATGCTTTTGACGGCATGTTCAAGTAATTCGTCAGACACATCATCAACGACTACTCCTAGTGGCGGTGCAGCGAGCACTAGTAAAGAAATTACAGTTTGGGCATGGGATAAGAACTTTAATATTGCAGCAATGAACCTTGCGAAAGACGCTTATGTGAAGGATCATCCTGATGTGAAAATCAACGTTGTTGAATATGCGCAAGATGACATTATTCAAAAGATGAACACTGGTTTGAACTCCGGTTCAAAGTCAGGCCTGCCGAATGTGGTATTGATTGAAGATTATCGTGCGCAAAGCTTTTTGAAAACATATCCAGATGCATTTGCTGATATGTCCGCATCCATTAAAGCTTCGGATTTCGCTGAATACAAGTTAGGTCCAACAAGCTTGAACGGTAAACAATACGGTGTACCATTTGACTCTGGCGTAACAGGTCTTTATGTTCGCAGAGACTACTTGGAACAAGCAGGCTACAAGGTTGATGATTTGAAAAATATCGACTGGCAGAAATTCATTGAAGTCGGTAAAGCTGTTAAAGCCAAAACCGGTAAAGATTTACTGACACAGGATCCCAATGATCTTGGCTTAATCCGTATGATGATTCAATCTGCAGGCGCTTGGTATCTGAAAAGTGACGGCACTACGCCGGATCTGAAAGACAACGCTGTGTTAAAGGAAGCATTCGAGACGTACAAAGAAATCATGAATGCGAACATTGTTAAAATCAATTCGGATTGGAACTCCTTCCTAGCTGGTTTCAATAGCGGTGCTGTTGCTTCTGTTCCGACAGGTAACTGGATTACGCCGTCGATTAAATCACAAGCTGATCAATCAGGCAAATGGGCAGTTGTTCCCTTTCCTAAGTTGAAAAACACAGCTAGTTCCGTTAACGCATCTAACCTTGGAGGAAGCTCCTGGTATGTATTAAACAGCACAGGTAAAGATACGGCTGCTGATTTCCTTGGGAAAACACTCGGTTCCGATGTGAATTTGTATCAAAAATTAGTAACAGACGTAGGGGTTGTTGGTACTTATAAACCTGCTGCACAAGGTGAAGCTTATACGAAAGCCGACGATTTCTTCGGAGGTCAGAAGGTAATTTCTGATTTCGCAACATGGACGGCGCAAATTCCTAAAGTCAACTATGGTCTGCATACGTATGCGATTGAAGATATTCTCAAAGTTGAGATGCAAAACTACCTGAAGGGCAAAGACATCGCGAAAGTATTCAGTGATGCTCAGTCCCAAGCAGAATCCCAACTTAAGTAAGTTTCTCTTCCCATTAACCTATGGAACGCTGACCTCTGAATTGCGAAATATGCAAAGCAGGGGACAGCGTTTCGATTTTTCATCGTAAATAATGGAAGGATTTGAATTTAATGAACTACTCGATGCGTAGCCGTGCAAAGCTTACGGGATGGCTGTTTATCGCTATTGCCGTATTGATGATTTGTTTGTTTTACTTTTATCCAATGATTCAAGCACTGCTGCTTTCCTTTAAAACAGGCGCGGGTGCCAATCTACATTTCAATGGGATAAGCAACTATAAACGGCTTTTTAGTGATAAGACATTCATCACTGCCGTTAAGAATACGTTTATCTATTTGATTATTCAGGTGCCGGTCATGATCATTCTGTCGATGATGATTTCCGTCTTGTTGAATGATAGCAAGCTTCGTTTCAAAGGCTTCTTCCGTACAGCAATTTTCTTGCCCTGCGTGACTTCACTTGTAGCTTACTCCGTTGTTTTCAAGTACTTGTTTGGCAATGATGGTTTGATTAATATGGCTTTAATTAAGATTCACTTGATTTCACAGCCCATCGCATGGATTTCTGATCCTTTCTGGGCGAAAATTACGATTATCCTTGCCATTACATGGCGCTGGACAGGATATAATATGATTTTTTTCCTTTCCTCTTTACAAAACATTGATAGCTCTATTTATGAAGCAGCCCGTATTGACGGAGCCTCTGCGTTCAAACAGTTTTTCTTTATTACGTTCCCAATGCTGAAACCTATTGTTCTCTTCACGTCCATTACCTCGACGATTGGTACGCTGCAATTGTTCGATGAGATTATGAATATTACGAAGGGTGGACCAGGTAATTCTACCCTCTCCATATCGCAGTACATCTACAATCTTTCCTTTAAATACACACCTGATTTTGGCTATGCAGCAACAGTTTCCTACTCGGTTGTAGTCATGATCATTGTGTTATCTGTCCTTCAAATCAAATTGGCAGGTGATAAAAAATGATAGGTTTAAGACGTACAATCATCTATGTCTTCCTTTTTGCCGTGGCGATTATCTCCATTTTTCCATTCCTATGGATGGTCATAAGTTCCACGAATCTGTCTGTGGACGTTACACAGGGCAGAATGTTACCAGGATCGCATTTTATGGATAACTTCCATAAATTAACAGAATCGATTAATCTCGTTCCTGCACTTTGGAATTCCTTGCGGATCTCGTTGTCTACAACGATCTTAGCCTTAGTCGTTGCTTCGCTGGCAGGCTATGCCTTCGAAATCTATCGGAGCAAAGCCAAGGATATCGTGTTCAATATACTGCTTGTCTCCATGATGATTCCGTTCGCGGCGTTGATGGTTCCGCTTTACCAAATGTTTTCGAGCCTATCGCGTGCGGTTCCATTTATCGGGATTAACACGATGAACGCGGTTGTCCTACCGACATTTACGACAGCGTTTCTCATCTTCTTCTTCCGCCAAAGCACAAAAATGTTTGCGAAGGAGCTGCTAGAAGCGGGGCGTATTGATGGATTGACCGAATTAGGATTGTTTTTCCGCGTGTATATGCCGACTATGAAAACAACGTATTCAGCAGCCGCTATCATTACCTTTATGTCAAGTTGGAATAATTACTTGTGGCCGCTTATTGTCTTGCAAACACCGGAGAAACGAACAATTCCTTTGTTAATTTCGAATTTGGGTTCTAGTTATTCACCGGATTTTGGGGTGATCATGACCGCTATTGTGATCTCAACACTGCCGACTGCGCTTGTCTTTTTCTTGATGCAGAAACAATTTGTCGCGGGTATGGTTGGTTCTGTGAAATAGTACGTAATTAGAGACCCTTTTTGGGTCTTATTTTTTGGGAGGCGTAGAAAAATGAAACATTCGGTACCAAGCCTTGATTGGCTTCAAGATGTACGTGTATTCAAAGTGAACCGCGTGGATGCCCATTCGGATCATCGTTATTATCATTCGATGGCGTCTGCGGAGGCAGGCGCACCGATGGACATGCGGCATAGTTTGAACGGGCGTTGGCAGTTTAGTTACGCGGTTAACCCCGCTAGCCGCGTGCAGTCTTTTTATCAAATGGATTATAACTGCGCGGCTTGGGAGCATATCCAAGTGCCTGGTCATATCCAGCTTCAAGGCTGGGGTCAGCCACAATATGTCAACACGATGTATCCGTGGGATGGCGTAGAAGCGCTTCGTCCTCCTCACATTTCACAAGAGCATAACCCAGTTGGCAGTTATGTGAAAAATTTTGAATTGCCTGAAACGATGATTGGCAAACCTGTCTATATTTCGTTTCAAGGCGTTGAATCAGCCTTCTACGTTTGGCTTAACGGCGAATTTATCGGTTACAGCGAAGATAGCTTTACGCCAGCCGAGTTTGACTTAACGCCACATATTCGTGAAGGTGAAAATAAACTCGCTGTAGAGGTCTACCAACGAAGCACAGGAAGCTGGCTGGAAGATCAGGATTTCTGGCGGATGTCGGGGATTTTCCGCGATGTGTATTTGTACACCGTACCTAAAGTCCACGTTTGGGATATGCGTGTAAAGGCAGATTTGGATGATGCGTATGAGCAAGGGCTGCTTGAGATTGAGCTCAAGCTTCGCAATGAACATACGGAAACTGTCCGCGCTAAGCTTGAGCTAAAGGATGCTGAAGGGCAAATTTGCCTCACCGAAGAAGGCGAGTTCCGCGAAGGCAACCTTATCTTCAACCTTTCTGCAGGTACTGTTCAACCTTGGAGTGCGGAAAGCCCTTATTTATATGCCGCGTGCATCTCGATTTACGATGAGAGCGGAAATTTAATTGAAGCTATCGTTCAGAAGACAGGGTTCCGTCGTTTTGAAATGAAAGACAAGCTGATGTGCATCAATGGGAAACGGATCGTTTTCAAAGGTGTCAATCGACATGAGTTCAACAGCCGCAGCGGACGTGCGATTACGAAGCAGGATATGCTGTGGGATATTCAAACGCTTAAGCGCAGTAACATTAATGCGGTCCGCACATCTCACTATCCGAACCAGACGCTTTGGTATGAGCTTTGTGATGAGTACGGGGTCTATGTCATTGATGAGATGAATTTAGAGACGCATGGCTCATGGCAGAAAATGGGTGCAGTTGAACCTTCCTGGAATATTCCAGGTAACGATATGGAGTGGCAAGACATCGTCATGGATCGTGCGATATCGATGGTGGAGCGGGATAAGAATCATCCATCGATTCTCATTTGGTCTTGCGGTAACGAATCCTATGCAGGTCAAGTTATTCTTAATGTGTCCAACTACTTCCGTGAAACGGATCCTACACGACTTGTTCACTACGAAGGTGTTTTCTACGATCGCAATTATGATGCGACCAGCGACATGGAAAGCCGGATGTATGCGAAGCCAGCGGATATTGAAGCGTATCTCAATAGCCAGCCGAGCAAACCGTACCTTAGCTGCGAATATATGCACGCGATGGGGAATTCCGTCGGAGGTCTTCATAAATACACGGAGCTTGAGAACAAATATCCGATGTACCAAGGCGGTTTTATTTGGGATTATATCGATCAGGCGATTGTGAAAAAAGACCGAAACGGCCGTGAGTTTCTGGCGTACGGCGGTGATTTCAAAGATCGTCCAACTGACTATAGCTTCTGCGGTAATGGTCTCGTCTTTGCTGATCGTCAAATCACGCCTAAAATGCAGGAAGTTAAATTCCTTTATCAGAATATCAAGCTGGAGCCAACCAGAACTCATATTAACATCGTGAATGAAAATTTATTTGCGAACACAGATGATCTGGTGTTAGTGTACCGCCTTTTCCATGAGGGGAAAGAAATTGGCGCTGGGCAAGCGAACATCGAAGTCGAAGCGCAGAGTGAATTCAGTCTGCCAATTGAATTACCGGATGTAGAAGGAACACCAGGTGAGTACTGCATTCAGGCTTCTTTAGTTCTAAGAGAAGCTACACTATGGGCTGATGCTGGATTTGAAACGACGTTTGGTCAAACGACGTTTGTGGTTGGGGCAAGCCGTCAGAATGAGCAGCCATCAGGTGAAGTTGTCGTCGTTGAGGGCGATGTGAACATGAGCGTGACAGGGAAAGGCTTCACGGCCATTTTCTCGAAGCAGGTAGGATCGCTCGTTTCGTTGAAATACGAAGGTCGCGAAATGATCGCGACACCGCCTTCTCCTTTATTTTGGCGGGCAACCACGGATAATGACAAAGGAACCGCAATGAGCTTTACGGCCGGAGCCTGGTATGCCGCTAGTCTGGCGCGCAAATGCGTCAATTGGGAATTGCGTCAAGAACAAGGTTCAGCAACCGTTGTTTTTGATTACAAATTCAGCATCAACGCTGAAGTGACCGTTCGCATCGCGTACACCGTATTAGCGAATGGAACGATTCGCGTGAATACGCAGTACAAGGGTGCCGCGGGTCTGCCGAATTTGCCGATACTCGCTGTATCGTTCAAGATGTCTGCGGATTATAATCAATCCGAATGGTATGCGATGGGACCTGAAGAAAACTATATCGACCGCAATTTCGGTGCTCGATTGGGCGTATTTAGCCGTCCGGTGAATCAATTGCCTACTCCTTATCTGGTTCCACAGGAATCAGGCAACCGCACTGGTGTCCGCCGTGTGAATGTGACGGATGTGGCTGGTATCGGTCTGTCGATTCAGTCAGATCCACTAGCGCCAGTTGAGTGCAACTTGTCTCCGTATACGGCATTTGAACTCGAGCATGCGGACCATGCTTTTGAGCTGCCGGAGGTTCATTATACCGTTGTGACCGTTGCAGGCAAACAAATGGGTGTTGGCGGCGATGACAGCTGGGGTGCACCAGTCCATGAGGAATATCAGATTCCAGCGGATCAAGAGATGGAGTTTGAGTTCTTCTTGTCTAGTCATAACAGATCTTTACAAGGGTAAAGGAATACGATTGAGTAAGCGAAGGGCTGCCGTTAGGCAGCCTCTTTTGTGTGTCTAAATGTAATTGTTATCAGCGTGGATTAGGGCGTGAGGCGTTGCTCCTGGCGCTGGTGCAGGCACAAATACCTGCACTAGCCATAGGGCATCCTGGTCAAGCGAATAACTGGATTTTCTGTAGCTAATTCAAGCGAAATCACGGAATTTCGTAAACTAACTGGATTTCCTCCCGTTATTTCAGGCCAATTTCGCCAAACGGGACTTTTCGAGCAAGATTAGATGTAGAAAATCCAGTTAAACTCTCCGCAGGCTAGAATTACCCGGAATTAAATGTAGGAAATCCAGTTAATCCCCCAAAGCTATCTAGCCTGGAACGCAGAAGCAGTAGATGTTTTTTCTTAAATTGGCAACGCATTGACGATGTGACGGGGGATGCATTGCCAGTTCTTGGGAGCGACGTGTACAATACACGTAGAGCCTAATTCGATTTCGCCAGAGGTGAACGGACCATGTACACAATCATCATGATCGATGATGAGGATGAAGTCAGAGAAGGCATCAAGAAGAAGACGAACTGGGAAGCCTGCGGCTTCCAGCTGGTTGGTGATTACGATAACGGCCGTGACGCCTATGAGGCGGTTGAGCGGCTGCAGCCAGATGTCGTCATCACCGACATTAATATGCCGTTCATGGATGGACTTCAGCTTACGGAGCGGATTGTCGCCAAGTACCGTACAATTAAAGTCGTCATTGTAACCGGTTACGAGGATTTTGACTATGCGAAGCAAGCCATTAAGCTGAAGGTCAAAGACTATTTACTGAAGCCGATCAATAGTGCAGAATTCACGGAATTCCTGCAGAAGCTATGTCTCGAGCTGGATGAAGAGCGCAAGCAGCGCGAGGACATCACGTTCCTTCGCCACCAATTCCAAGAGAGCATGCCTTTGCTGCGCGAGCGGTTTCTGGAGCGGTTGGTAACGTCAGGCATGCGGAAAGACGAGATCGAGCGGAAGCTGCCGATGTTTGGTCTGCACTTAGAGGGGGCGGGACATACTGTCCTAGCACTCGACATAGATGATTTTGGGAGGGAGCTATACAGCGACCAAGTAGCGGAAGAGGAGCTGCTGCGATTTGCAGCTTATAATATTTTGCATGAAATCGTGGAGAAGGAGCATGGAGGTACGGTTTTTCGGACCCGTGATGATAAGCTTGTCGGACTCGTTTCGGGCAACGAGGATCAGGTGGAAGTCATCTGTCAGACGCTTGCGGAGCAAGCCAGATACAGTATTGAGAAATATTTGGGCATGACTGTCACGGTAGGCATTAGCCGCATGTACAAGGGATTGCAGGAACTGCCGAAGGCTTTTCAAGAAGCGCTTGCGGCCTTGGATTACCGCTTTATGTTAGGGAATAATCGCATCATCGCTATTGGAGATATGGAGTTCGGGAGCAGCCAAGATAACTCGAGCTATTTACGTACAGAGAAGAGATTGATCGCAGCGATCAAAACAGGTGAAAAGACGGCCATCACGAACACCCTGTACGAGTGGATCGACGATTTGAAGAAGTCAGCGTGTCCGATGGAATCTTGCTACGGCAAGCTGCACAAACTGCTCGTTGCCCTGATGAATGCTGGGGTGGAAACAGGGCTGGATGAAGGAGTCGTGCTAGGCGATCATTCGTTCATGGAACTTTATACACGCAAAACATTGGATGATGTGCGACTATGGCTGGAGGCCATTTGTTTAACCTTCGTAGATCGGCTTGCAGAGAAGCGTACCCATGTGTCGGGGGCACAGTTGGAGTCGGCTGTGGCCTATATCCATGAGCATTATGCTGATGAGCAGCTTTCGCTGCAGCAGGTGTGCAATCATATCTATATGAGCATGAGCTACTTCAGCGCCTTATTTAAGCCGTATACGGGTGAGACTTTCATTGAGTATGTGACCCGATACCGGTTGGATAAAGCCAAAGAAATGCTAGCCACCACGCAACTCAAAACCTATGAGCTTGCAGCGAAGGTAGGTTATGGCGATCCGCAGTATTTTAGTGTTATTTTCAAAAGACATACGGGTATGACCCCGAAGGAGTTCAGAGCCGTCAACAAGGCTGGGCTGAGCTTATGAGAAGTGTGCTTCGTTCTTTTCAATTCAAAAGCATACATACGAAGTTCGCGTTGGCTTTCTCCTGTTTAATTTTATGTACAACCGTCATTCTTAGCTATAGCGCCTATCGGCTCTCGACCGTCGCTGTAACAGATGCCTCGCTGACGTATACGAATCAACTAATCGAGCAAGTGAATAAGAACATCCAGACTTACATTGGTAATATGGAGAGCATTTCTACTCTTTCTTTAAGCAACACGGATCTGAAGCAATATCTCTCTTCGAAAAATCCGCAGGATACGGAAGCGCAGCAGTTGAAGCGGCAGATCAGCAGTTATTTCAGCACAATCGTTGCATCACGAAATGATATCGCTTCCATTGTGTTCATCGGTTCGAATGGTGCTGTTGTATCGGATCGGGTGTCACCCGAATTTAAGCCTTATGCCGAGTTGATTTCACAGGAATGGTACACCAAAGCGAGCAGGAGCAAGGGGGATATCGTCATTTCCTCGTCGCATGTGCAGCATGTGTATCAAAATGAATATAAATGGGTCGTTTCGATCTCGAAGCAGATGCCAAGTCCGGGGCCAGGCGGTGCAAGCGGGGTGCTGCTCGTTGACCTGAATTTTAACCTCATTAATGATTTGTGCAATCAAATTCAGTTGGGCCAGCGGGGGTACGTATTCATTCTCGATCAGAGCGGCGATCTCATTTATCATCCTCAGCAGCAGCTGCTGTATTCGGGCTTGAAGTCCGAGGATATCCGTGCCTTGATGCAGGCCAAGGATAGTACGTTCGAGACGGCGGCGACGGATGAAAATAAGATCTATACCGTACGTACAACGAGCTTTGGCTGGAAAATGATTGGCGTCACCTATGCTGGTGATCTCAGCGGGAACAAAAAAGAGATGCAGCTGACATCCGCGATGTGGGGCGGGATTGCGCTTATTATTGCGCTGGCGATTTCGATTTGGCTGTCGATCACGTTGACCAAACCGATTAAACAGCTCGAAGTGCACATGAAGCAAGTGGAGAAGGGGAATTTCGATATCCGTGTCGATGTGGAAGGCGCGAACGAGATTAGCAAGCTGTCGCGGACGTTCAATCTGATGATTAGCAAAATCAAAGAGTTGATGAGCCAGACGGTACTGGATCAGGAGGTCAAACGGATTAGCGAGCTGAAGGCCTTGCAGGCGCAGATTCAGCCTCATTTTCTATATAATACACTCGATTCGATTATTTGGATGGCAGAGATGGGGAAAGTCGATGATGTTGTGACGATGACTTCGGCCTTGTCCAAGCTGCTTCGTTCGAGCATTAGCAAAGGGGAGGAACTCGTTCCTATCCGTGTGGAATTGGCTCATATTGAGAACTATTTAACGATACAAAATATCCGTTACCGCAATAAATTTACGTACGATATCGAGGTGGAAGCGGAACTATTGGAGAATCGAAGTTTGAAAATCGTGCTGCAGCCGCTCGTGGAAAATGCGATCTATCATGGCATGAAGCATTTGGCAGAAAGCGGACATATTCGGATTACCGGGCGGAAGCGGGACGGCGTCATCGAGCTGAAGGTCATGGATAACGGCGTAGGAATGAGCGAGGATCAGTTGAACGCATTAAGACTGAAGACAACACATCAATCGCAATCAGGCAAAGGGTTCGGTTTGCTTAATGTGAATCACCGGATTCAACTATACTTTGGCGAGCTGTACGGATTGCAATTCGAAAGCGAACTCGAAGAGGGTACGACAGTCACGATTACGTTTCCTGAAATGCCGCCGATTCTGGGTCAAAGTGAAGGTTAGAAGTGAGGTGTTCTTTTGAAAATTAGAGTGAGTGCTGTTGTGATTACGCTTGCTGCTGCTGTTATTCTGATCACGGGATATCTGATCTACGCTAACGATTTCGGTGCCAAGAATAATGCCATTATTGTGATCCCCAAGACGATTGATCCCCATGTGGAATTCTGGCAGGTATTGACTCAAGGCGTATTCGCAGCCGCGAAAGAGTATAATGCAGAGATTAAGATCTTGGGAACCGCATCGGAATCACAAATTGAGGAACAGATTAAGCTTGTAGAACAAGCGATAGCGGAGAAGCCGAAGGCGATCATCCTGGCGGCGACGGATTACAATCGGTTAGTTCCTGTTGCGCAGCGAGCAATAGATGCAGGCATTACGCTGATCACGGTCGATTCGGGTCTTGCGGGCGGCGTTTCGGAGAGCTTTATTGCAACGGATAATTACGCGGCAGGACGCAAAGCTGTGGAAACGATGAAGGGCTATGTGCAGGGGCCAGCAACCTATGCCATTGTTAGCTTTGTGAAAACATCGACCACCCAGATGGATCGCGAAAACGGGGTGCGGGATAGCTTGAACAGTGATGCTTCCGTTAAGCTGCTAGATTCGTTGTATAGTAACGGATCTGAAGACAAGGCGTATGAGCAAACGAAGGAACTTCTCAGGGAGCACTCGGAAATCAAAGGCATTTTTGGTTTGAATGAGGTTTCGACTATTGGCGCCGGGAGGGCACTGAAGGAGATGGACCTTGGGCGAACGATTAAACTTGTCGGCTTCGACAGCTCCATGAATGAAATATCGTTCCTTGAGGCAGGGATTTTGCAAGGGACGGTTGTGCAGAAGCCTTTTAACATGGGATACCTCGCTGTCAAAACCGCACTCCAGGCTCATCGTGGGGAAACGGTTAAACGGGTGGTGGATACGGGCTCTGAGGTTATCACCAAGGATAACATGTATACGAATGAGAATCAGAAGTTGTTGTTTCCTTTTGTCGGGAAATAGGATAGGAAGAAAGAACCCTGGGAATGCGCATCAGTAATTTCGTGGGATTTAGACAAACGTTCACGCTCTTCTGCAAAATTTCCCAGGAAATAGTAAGCGTTTTGTCGAAAGTTAAGCGCATTAATGATACATGGAAAGGGAAAATGGAGGTCACCTATGCCTGAAGTGGTACAAATCGGACCGCTGCAATTGCAGGGGCAGTTAGTCGCGTTGTTGTTGGCTTGTGTGCTCGGGTTTTGGCTGATGCGACGTGTAGTACGGCAATGGAATCGGGTAGAGTTGGAAGTGCCTGATACGCATCGGGCAGTCGCAAAAGGGTTGGATGATCTGATTTTGAATAGTGTCTTGATCGTGTTTTTTACATGGCGCTTGGGTAGTCTGTTGACGCAGCCATCCCTGCTATGGGAGAGCCCAATGAAGCTGCTTATGACAGCAGGCTCTAAAATGGAGATCGTAGTAGGCATCGTATTAGCGTATATCTACCTAACATATCAGGTGCGTAAACATGGCATTGTTTGGCGAGTTTTACTGGATATGCTCGCGATCGGTGCGGCGTCAGCCATGTTCCTCTATGCGGCTTTGACGCCTTCTTTCGGACTTCCAACTCTGTTGCCATGGGGGATTGGTGTGGAAGGTACGGTGTCGAGATTTCATCCCCATCATGCGTACCTGGCGATCTTATTAGTGCCGTTACTGGTGTGGCAGCAGCTGTGGACTACTCGTTCGACAACGGTTCTAGGAACAGGCAAGCTGCTGAAGATCACCTTGTTCTATGGTGGTGCAGCGGGGATGATCGCGAGCTATTTCGCATTGGCGGAGCCAACCGCGGTGTATCTCACCCCTGTGCAGTTGTTGAATTTACTCATGCTGATTATTGGAATGAACCTCCCTATTTTGTCACATACTACGGGCAGAAGGGAGCTGATGGATATGAGTCAGAATGATTCCAAAACGCAAATCCAGCAAGAACAGCAAAACCAAGAACGCGATAAAAAACCTGCAAGTAAAGAGGGCTATGATAAAAAATTGGACGGCCCCAACCGCCCATCCACATGAGTCAAGATCAGAAGAAACCAGCCGCCTCTTCGAAGGACCAGAGTGAGCTAGATCCTTTTGAGATTGATTTTCTGCCGCAGTTTGAGCAAGGGCGAGGCCCGCGTGCGCCATTCGTGAACGAGTATGGAGTGACCATCGGCGATCATGATTATGAATCCGACAACTCCCCTCTGGAGCAATGGACATCGGATACGAACCCCGAAGTCATGGCAGGCGACCAGTGGGTGCATCCCTTCAAGGATGTTGGATTCCAAAGCGCAGAGAATCGCGAACTATTTGAAGAAGGCATCAAGCCGCAAAGTGGTATTTTTACCCATGCGGATAAGAATGTGGCCTCTGTGACGGCCGAAGCTACGACCAGTAAAAAGAATGATAAAGCGGAAGCCTAACAGCTTTCGCTTTATTTCTATGTCACGAAGCTGGGACATTGGACTTTGCTTTCACCGCTAACGGATGTATAATATAAGTTGTAGTCATTACGTTTTAAGAGTAACTATTAAATCCTAAGGGGTGGCACATATGGCAATGTCTTTTGATTCATACATGAAAGATATGGTTAAACCGATGAGAGAAGATTTGACTCGTCTGGGTATTACGGAGCTTCTGACTCCTGAGCAAGTTGAAGAAGCAATTGAGAAATCCAAGGATGGCACGATGCTGCTTGTCGTGAACTCCGTTTGTGGCTGTGCAGCTGGTCAATGTCGTCCAGGTGTTGCAAAAGCTCTTCAAAACGAAACTGTACCAACGTACACGTACACCGTGTTCGCAGGTCAAGAGAAGGATGCTACGGCCAAAGCGCGTGAATTCTTGGCGCCATACCCGCCATCATCCCCATCCATCGCATTATTCAAGAATGGTGAGCTAGCTCACTTCATTCAACGTCACCAAATCGAAGATCGTTCCGCAGATATGATCGCTGGCGATTTGATTGGTGCTTTTGAACAATATTGCAAATAATATTGTAGGCGTATAGGCCCTACCTGCCAATGAGCAGGTGGGGTTTTTTATTTGTCATTCCGGATCCCTCCGTGTATCCGCTTTTAAACTAGCTATCTCTGAACTGCCTTACTGTTTCTGGAGGAATAACTGTAAAAAGTACAGCTAATTTTTGCGTTTTCATCTACATATGGAATTTAAATGGAAAATATACAGGTGATTTCGATTGAATGATCTTTTTTAGCTGAAATGGCTGGAATTAGCTGTAGAGAATCCATTTATTCGCTGAAAATGCGCGATTGGCGTGAAATTAGATGTAGGAAATCCAGTTAATCTCCTGTTCTTCCGATTACACTTTGAAATTTAAGAGCCGAAAGTCTATACTAGATCTCAAAGAAGGCATCATTCCAAAATTTAGATAAAAGGTGGAGAGTTGCATGAGTTTACAAGCTGAAATTATCGCAAAGCTCGGCGTTAAACCTGAAATTGATATTGATGAAGAGATTCGCAAACGCGTGGATTTCCTAAAAAATTACGTGCTTGGCGCGCACGCGAACGGCCTGCTGATCGCGATCAGCGGCGGTATCGACAGCGCGGTAGCAGCAGGATTGTGTAAGCAAGCTACGGACGAGCTCACAGCAGAAAAAGGCAAAGAATACAAAACCGTCGGCGTGTTTCAGCCTTATGGCCAACAAGTCGATATCGAAGATAGCTACGCGGTGGCGAAAGCCTTCGATTTGAAATACCAAATCGAAAATAACATCGAAGAGTCCGTCGACGAGATTGCCATCGAAGTCGAATACGGACTCAAGCATATCGGCGTTCACCAGCATGTGAGCCGCGGCGGCAAAGGCAACATCAAGGCGCGGACGCGCATGGTGATGCAGTATGCCTTGGCTTTTGAGCTGGGCTTGATCGTCGTGGGCACGGATCATGCCTCCGAAGCGGTCACCGGCTTCTATACGAAGTATGGCGACGGCGCAGTCGACATTACACCGCTGAGCACGCTGAACAAGCGCCAAGTGCGCTCGCTCGCTGCGAAGATCGGCGTGCCGCAAAGCGTGCTAGACAAAGCTCCTACAGCGGGCCTTTGGGACGGCCAAACCGACGAGGACGAGCTAGGCATCACCTACGGTGATAACAGCGACTATCTCGAAGGCAAGCAAATTGATCCAGCGATTCAAGAAAAGCTGGAGAAGCAATATGTGAAAACCGAACACAAGCGTGTTCCGATTCCAGGCATTTAGGTGTTAGGGTACAGAGACTATCCATGTTGAAAATGGATAGTCTTTTTTACATATAAAAATATGTATGTTTAGGGTTTGGGGTAAGCGAAGCTTTCCCCTTATTTCATGTATAATCACGCTTCACTTTATCAGATTTCGGTTTTCCATAAAATACAGTTACTCTAGTGTTTGGTCCACGGCTGCCTGCATCCCTGCACGAGAGACGAGCGCCAACGTGGCTGCCGTATACAAAAAGGGGCCTCCTTCTCAAGTACAGTCCCTTTTTTGTATTTATCCATAAACGCTCCGTCCTTGAAGGACGGCGGCGGCGTTTTTCTCATTCTCGAACTACGCAGCTTGACAACATTGGATTACAACTGTAATATTCAAGTTGTATTACAGTTGTAATCCAACTGAAAGGAGGAAACGATATGAAGACAGTCCCTCATATAACAGATGCCGAATGGGAAGTTATGAAGGTACTCTGGAACGAATCACCACGCACAGCCAATGAAGTTATTGATGCTATGCAGGAGCGGACAGAGTGGAAGCCCAAGACGATCCGAACCCTATTGAACAGACTAGCGCAGAAGCAGGCGATCTCGTTTACGCAAGAAAACAGGGTGTATGCTTATTTCCCTTTGGTCTCTGAGGGCGAGTGTGTAAAGTCGGAGACGCAATCTTTTCTGAAAAGAATGTATGGCGGGGCTTTTAAGCCGATGCTTGTTAATTTTTTGAAAGAGGAGCAGTTATCGGAGGAAGACATCAAAGAGTTAAGAGATATGCTAGACGGTAAAAACAAATGACAAGGTTCCACTTCTAGGAAAGAAGGGAGGGGTGAAGGTGAACCCAATGAGTGAACTTCTTACAGGATTTTTTGATTGGATCCTATCGGTATCGATCATGGCAACCATTACAGTTGTGTTCATCATGCTGATTCAGCGCATCCTGCATAAGCGGATCAAACCTAGATGGCACTATCTCATGTGGTTGTTGGTGCTCGTAAGACTGCTCCTGCCTTGGCACTTGGAGAGCAATTTAAGCATTTATAATTGGTTATCCTACCCTGATACTATTCACGAAATCTATCCAGCAGATGAGATAAGGACACATGAGGAATTGGCAATAGGTGATTCGTTACAGAATATTTTGTATAAGTGTGCGATGTATGTATGGATGCTTGGAATCGTGCTATTTGCGATATATACCTTCGTGATCAACCGTAAATTTGCGCTGAAAATAACGAAAGAAACGAGACCGATCACAGACATAGGCATATTACAGTTATTCACTCAGAGCCGACAGCTCATGTCGATACATAAACCGGTCACATTAGTGGTATCTGACAAATTGTCGATGCCGACGTTATTTGGCTTCAGAAATCCTTGTTTAGTCATACCGCAGTCGGTTGTTAACAGTTTAAACCAGGAGCAATTACGGCATGTTTTTCTACATGAACTGGCACATTGCAAACGAAATGATATTGGCGTTAATTGGCTGATGCAATTTCTGTTGATTATTCATTGGTTCAACCCTGTCCTTTGGTATGCGCATCAACGGATGCGTGATGACCAGGAGATTGCAAGCGATGCTTTAGCCCTTTCTTATATAGAGCCAGCACGAAGAGATGAATACGGATATACACTCATTCAATTGTTGGAAAGCTATGTGCGTCCCGTAAGCGTGCCAGGCAATGTTTATTTATCTGGAAACAAGTCACAGTTAAAGAGGAGAATTATGATGATTAAACAGTTTCAATTTAATTCCTACCGGTGGTCGTTCCTTGGTTTGGCTGCCATTCTCATCATTAGTGGTTGCTCGTTGACGAATGCGAGTGCAGATAAGAAATCAGCAACGGAATCGAATCCGCCGATTGTTGATCAGAAGACAACAGATACAACTGCGCTAACAACCGGGACGGATAAGAATACCTCAGTTGATACCGCAGGTGAAACCAAGACTACCGACGTAGTGACACCAACTACTCCAAATATTCCAACTGCTCCGAAAGTGGAGTCAAGTCCAGCACCTGCACCAGCCCAGGTAACGGAAGGGTCAAGATCAGGACCAGCACCAGTAGCTGCACCAGCCCAAGAGGTAAGAAAGCCCGAATCAGCAACTGCACCAGTAGCTGTACCAGAAGTAAGAAAGCCAGGAGCAGTGCCATCAGCAGCCCCAACAGTGAGGGAGCCCGAATCAGCACCAGCGGCATCTCAAGAAGTGATGAAGCCAAGAGCAGCCCCAACAGCAGTCCCAGCAGTGAGGGAGTTACCGTCAGCGCCGTCAGTTGTACCAGCAAGTAAGTAAACCCAATCGAAGAAGACCTGAGGCCAAAGATGCCTTGGGTCTTTTTTATTATCAAATAAATGTAAAAAATACAGCTAATAGTGCCGTATTATCTAAGATTTAGCGAATAAATGTAAAAAATACAGCTAATATCAGGGAGATTGGGCGTTTGGTGGACTTTGGTTGAAATTAACTGTAGGAAATCCATCTAATGCTCCCAAATGGGGATAATCAGCAAAATTAGCTACATGAAATCCATTAATTTGTTTAGTGCGGCGTAGAATAGGCTGGATAGTTGAGGCGGTTTTTGGAGTTGAGGGAGGTTAAGAAGTAGAAGGAGGAGTAGAAGGAAGATTAGGATTAGCTTACCACCACTTATCCAAAAAATAGTAACCATAGCTGAAATTTGAAGCCTTACATCATCGGAATAGAAGACCTATAATGAGTAATGTGAAAGTGCTTACATAAAGAAGACACAGGAGGTGCAGCCAGAAATGAAGACGGAGACGGACATCGCCACTCCGAATCACAAGTCAGTCCCATTCCGCAAATCTGCCTCAAGGCTGCTCCGCATCGCATATGCACAGCGATATTTGCAGGTCATGGCGCTGCTGGGCGTCGCGTGGATGATCATTTTTCACTATGTCCCCATGTATGGGATCATCATTGCCTTCAAGGATTTCAATATTGTGAAACCCATATCAGCAGCACCCTGGGCGGGGCTTGAGCACTTCAAGGCTTTTCTGGATGATGATAATTTGGCCAGTGTCATTAAAAATACCGTCGGGATGAGTGTACTCAAGCTCGTCATTGGCTTTCCGCTTCCCATTGTGTTCGCGTTGTTCCTGAATGAACTTCGTTCCATACGATTCAAGAAGCTGGTTCAAACCATATCCTATTTACCGCACTTCTTATCTTGGGTTATTCTCGGGGGCATCCTAGCCACATGGTTAGCAGACGTTGGACTTATAAATAAGCTCCTCCTGGCACTCCATATCATCCAAGAGCCCATCAGCTATTTGGCAGAGCCTTCATATTTCTGGGGTATTATCGTCACCTCCGATATCTGGAAGGAGCTTGGCTGGTCGGCGATTATCTACCTTGCTGCAATGTCCGGCGTATCCCCTGAGATGTATGAGGCGGCAACGATCGATGGGGCAGGACGCTTTCAGAAAATGTTCTATGTAACCCTTCCCTCGATTAAAGGGACGATCACGATCCTGTTCATTCTGTCGGTGAGCGGCATTCTGAACTCCAATTTTGACCAAATTCTCGTTCTCAAAAACCAACTAAACGCCAGCGCCAGCAACGTGATTGATGTATATGTGTATGAGGTAGGTCTGCGTCAAAGCCGCTTTTCCTATGCAACAGCAGTCGGTTTAATCAAGTCGCTCATCTCACTCATTTTGCTGCTTTCGGCGAATTTCATTACCAAACGTCTTAATAATACATCCTTATTTTAAAAACATAACGCTTCTACGCAAGGAGGTGAGCCAACGATGCTTTCCCTGAATCGCAGAACCCACAAAGAGGCAGCATTCGATTATTTCAATTTTATCTTTATGCTAGTCATTTGCTTTGTAACCATCTACCCGATTTGGTATGTGCTCGTCAATTCCTTCAATGAAGGGAATGACGCCATGCGAGGGGGAATCTACTGGTGGCCACGGGTGTTCAGCATCGACAGCTATAAAGCTGTTTTTGCGAATAATGGCATCATGCTGGCGATGGGAGTAACCGTAGCGAAAACACTAATAGGTACTGTGGTTCATGTACTTTTTACAGCAATGGTTGCCTACGCCTTTTCCCGCAAAGAGTTAATAGGTCGCAACGTTTACATGCTAATCGGTACGGTAACCTTATTTTTCAGCGGAGGCTTAATTCCGTATTACTTGCTAATCCGAGATTTAGGGATGCTCGATAGCTTTCTGGTGTATATCATTCCGGCGATGTTCAGCTTTTTCGATCTTATTATCTTTTTATCCTTCTTCCGAGAAATTCCGGACGCGCTAGAGGAAGCCGCCAAAATTGATGGTGCGAACGATTTCAAAATCTTTTATCAAATTATCCTGCCGGTCTCTATGCCTGTAGTCGCTACGATTGCCCTCTTTCATGGGGTCTACCAATGGAATGATTACTTTACGGGGATGATCTACATAAATAAAAGCGATCTTCAACCGATTCAGACGTATCTCTACCGTGTTGTTGCGCAGTCCAGCTCCAATCAAATGATGGCAGCAACGACGGGCAGTGTAGCGAAAACGGTATCGTCTCAGTCAATCAAACTTGCAACGATGGTTGTGACCACATTGCCCATTGTGCTGGTTTATCCATTCTTACAGAAGTATTTTGTAAAAGGTTTTATGATCGGCTCGATTAAAGGTTAATCATGTTAATCTTCATGCAACGCTGGTGGCCAGCTCTGTTAATCGAACAGAGATTACACATAATGAATCCGAAAAGGGGAAACGCCAATGAGGAAACCACGCAAAACGCTAACGACCTTGCTTGCATTATTTACAGCTTTTTCAATAACTGCCTGTACCACAGATAAAGAGACTAACACCAGTACGGCCAGTCCCGAGGCGACCAAAGCTGCAGAAACCGCTGCACCACAGTCCGCTGCGCCTGTAGCGAATGCGAATGATCCAGGCTGGAAATCCGATACGAAGCCGATTACGTTCGATTGGTACCTTAATTTCTCTTGGTTTCCGAATAAATGGGGCGTTGATGCTACTTCGCAGTACATAACCAAGAAAACCGGTGTGAATATCAACTTTATCGTCCCTGCGGGCAATGAGAACGAGAAGCTGAATACGATGATTGCTTCTGGGAAGCTGCCTGATTTTATCACATTGGGCTGGTATGAAGATGCTGTGAAGAAAATGATCGAAGGCAATATGGTCCTTCCGCTGAATGAGCTTGCCAAACAGTATGATCCATATTTCATTAAGGTAGCTGACCCGGCCAAGACATCGTGGTACACACAGAAGGACGGCAATTTCTACGGTTATCCGAACGCTTCCTCTTCCTCCGAGGACTACAAGAAATACGGGCAAAACTTCGTGTCTAATCAAACGTTCCTGGTTCGCAAAGACATGTATGAAGCGATCGGTAAGCCAGATATGAGAACACAAGAAGGGTTCTTGAACGCGCTTAAGGCGGCGAAAGAGAAGTTCCCTGACGTGAACGGTCAGCCGCTGATTCCGCTAGGTTTGCATGAGTTCGGGGACCTCGGAAATAGTTCACTTCTGGATGCTGGTCAAAATGGTTCCATGCTGCAGAATTTCTTAGCAATTCCGTATGAAAAAGATAACAAGCTCTACGATCGTTCCACAGATCCAGAGTTTGTAAGCTGGCTCAAAACGTTCCGTAAAGCCAATGAAATGGGCTTGCTGGCCAAAGATATTTTTATCGATAAGCGCCCTCAAATGGAAGAAAAGATTGCGCAAGGCCGTTATTTTGCCATGTTGTATCAACGTTCTGACTTAGCGAACCAAAATATCTCCCTATACCAAAAAGATCCGAACAAAGTGTATATTGCTGTAGATGGCCCAGCGAATGCTGCAAAAAGCGCACCAACCCTAGCAGGACCTGGTATCTCTGGTTGGACAGTGACCTTGATTTCCAAAGATGTGAAGGACAAAGCTAGGGCAATTAAATTCTTGAGCTACCTCATTAGTGAGGAAGGCAACAAGGATCTGTACCTGGGTGAGAAAGGCGTCAGCTATGACACTATCAATGGCAAGGATCAATTTAAGCCGGAAGTGCTGGATCTGATGAATAAAGACCGGGCTGCTTTTGATAAAAAATACGGCTCGTCCTACACCTTCTGGATGCTCATGGATACAAACATGAACTTGCAATGGGCGCCGCCTAGCGTGGAACCAATTAAACAACCTGAAGAGTGGACGAAAGGCAAGTCGAAGAGCTTCTCTCAGTACGATAACATTGTGCCAACAGGGACATCCGAAGAGGGGATTGCCAATACGAAAATCGCCCAGGCATGGGGCAAAACGCTTCCGAAACTGCTACTAGCTAAGACGGATGCTGAATTCGATCAGTTATTTGATAAATACCAAAAGGATCGAAAAGCAGCTGGATTAGATAAGGTGCAGGCCTACCAACAGAAAGAATTTGAATCGAATACGAAGAAAATTGCCGCATCTGCGAAGTAATCTTATAAGATGACCTGAGAGCCCGAATCTATCGGGTTTTCGGTTTTTTCGCTGCAAATAGTTCCCGCATGCTGCAAGATTTATATTAAAATAAGAGAACTACCGAATAGAAAGACGGGATATGAGACCATGGGATCCATGCTGGGAAAAGGGAGAATGCGGGTTACGCAGATAACGAACCGTATTTCGATTCAAACGAAACTAATTGGTGCCTATATCATCATCATTTTAATTCCCATTATATTGATTTCTTGGTATTTATTTAATGAATTTTACCAAAATACGATTCAAGACACCGTGAACAATAATCAATACGCGTTAGAGAGTGAGAAAGCGAATATCCTGAACAATATTGAAGCGATGGGGCGTGCTGCTCAGTTTTCGATAACGGATAGAGAGGTTATTCAATATTTACATAATGCGCATGAACTTGAAGTCTCAGAGCTTGTAGATTTTAATATGAATACGTTTTCAAATTTGCAGCGGCTTCTGTTTAATAACCCGAATATCGCGAATGTTCGCTTGTTTACGGATAATCCGAATACGGAGGAGATTTGGCCCATTTTTCTAAAAGAAAGCCGAATTGCAGATCGCTCCTGGTATAAGGATGTTCTTGAGCGCAAGGGCGAGGCTCGGTGGGAAATTTTACAGAATGAGAAGGATATTATGAATCGGTACAACACGGATAATGAAGCTAGCTGGACGTATGTATCCTTGTTGAAAGAAATTTATTATCCGAAGGACACGCGCGTTGCGATTCTTGAGGTCGATATGCTAATGGAAAAGTTTTTCCAGAAGTTGTTCAGTCCCATTCAAGATGGCCAGTCGCACATGCTCGTCGTCGATCGACATGGCGGGATGTTCACGGGGAATGGCGATGCTTTTTTCAAAGGCATGAACATGGAGCAGCTGCGCCAAGCATGGAATGCCAACCCGCATCCGGAGGGGTCTAATTTCACAGTAACTATTGGGGATACGCCGTACCTGATCTTGGCGACGGCTATCGATAATCTGGATGCTCATTTGCTGAATGTCGTGTCTTTAAAAGAACCCGTTACGCAAATCCATCATACCCGTAATATATTTATCGCTGTTGCTGTTGTGTTAATTGCCTTATTGTCGGCGATCACTTATTTTCTACAAGGGCTAATCTTGAAGAAATTGCATATCCTGCGAGATTCGATGAAAAAGGTGCGCAGAGGCGATCTCAATGTGCAAATTGATATGGATGCTGGCGGGGAAGTGGGCGAGCTTGCCCATCATTTCCGGCAAATGATGAAGAAAATGAATGAGCTCATCGTGGAGGCTGTGAACAAGCAAGCGGCGACGAAAGAGGCGGAGCTGAATTCACTAAAGAATCAGATCGACGCGCATTTCCTCTACAATACGTTGGAAAATTTAAAAATGATGGCCGAAGTCGAAGCACAGTATACGATTTCTAATGCGTTGACGTCACTTGGCGCCATGATGCGCTACAGTCTGAAGTGGTCCAACGATCAGGTCCAGTTGCGCAATGAAATCCAGCATATTCAGAATTACATCGCGATCATGAACATTCGATATGATGATAAATTAGAGTTGAAATTGGATATCCCAAGCAGCTATCTGGAGCAAGAAGTGCTGAAGATGTCGCTTCAGCCCCTTGTGGAGAATGCGGTAAAGCACGGCATGAATATCGATCGGGCTAGACGTGAGGGAGTCACGATCTGGATTCGTGCGAGCCAGTGTGAGGATGGCATGCTCATCGAGGTTGGCGATAATGGCGCAGGCATGGCTGCACATCAGCTGGAGGAGCTTCACGAGAAGATGCATATGGAGGACGCTTATTTTCACAACAAATATGGGAATAAGCCTGAGCGTGAGCAGGAAGGCAACGGCATCGGTATGCGCAATGTGACGCAGCGAATCAAAATGTACTATGGCAATGAGTATGGGATTTGGGTAGAGAGTGCGGAGGGGACGTATACCAAAGTATTCATGAAGCTGCCTTATTTGATATTATCTGGAGGAATGTCTACGGATGAGAAACATACTTATCGTTGACGATGAGAAAAATATCCGACTCGGCTTGAAAGCCATGATTGCACGTGAATTTCCGGAAACGTATACGTTTGAGTTTGCTGGTGACGGCGAAGAAGCGCTGCAACTGTTGCAGCGCACCACTATAGATATTGTCATTACGGATATTCGTATGCCTGTGATGGATGGGATTACGCTAATTAATCGTATTCAGGAGATGGTTCTGAAGCCTGCGGTTATCATTCTAAGCGGACACGATGATTTCCCCTATGCGAAGGAAGCGATCCGCTGTGAGGTGAAGGAATATCTCTTGAAGCCTATTATTCGGGATGAGCTGTCCAGTACGCTAGTGCGTTTGGAGAATGATCTGAGGCTGAAAGAGCAGATATCCGAGCAACTGAGCAGTTCCTTAAAGCAGAAGGAAGCTTTCAAGGAGAGTCAGTTGAGTTATTTGCTCAGGCATTCTCATATGGACGGGGAAACCATGCGGAGCAAGCTAGGGCAGATCGACATGGCTTGGGTGGAGGCAGGATTTCAAATCGGCGTGCTTCACTACCGGGGAACGATAACGGGGATGAAGCCTTCCGAATTTCTAGCTCGTATCCTAGATGAGCTGGACCATGTTCCTGAGCAAAGCCGTCATCGGCACGCAATCGTGCAAGATAAAGAAAATCAGCTAGTGCTCATCGCAGAGCAGAGGGATTTATTTCCGTATTTGACGGAGCGGATCGCTGGGGCGGGTTACTTCATGTACAGCATGGGTTTAAGTGACTACACGCGTGGAGCGGAGCAGTTGCAGTCTGCGTATATGGAAGCTCATGAGGCGCTTAAGTATACGTTTTTGCAGTCAGGGCCTGGTAGTGTGAGCTATGAAAGTATTTGTGCTAAAAATAAAGATTTCACTGTGCCTATTGCACCGATTCAAAGAATCGCCAATATGCTTGGGACGGACCGCAATAAGGAAATGTCCGCGCTGCTATTGGAAATACTGGACATGAAAACCGTGGCTCGATTCGATATCGCCTATGTGGAGGCTGTGAGCAAAGCCTTGAACGAGCTTGTGTTTGATAAAGTATTTCATGTGTATGGCGGAGAGTCTGTCGAGATCCTGCGGCTGTTCAAGAAGGTCGGGGATATCTCGAATTTCTATTATTTCTCCGATTATTTTCATAGTGTCGAGGGTCTGTTGGACCGACTCAATGCGTATGTGCGCACGATGAAGACATTTCATATTGATCACAGAGAAATGAAGAAAGCCACACAATACATACAGGAGAACTTTGATAAAGATTTGAATATGGCGATGGTTTCGAATCATGTTTCCTTCAATTATTCCTATTTCAGTCAGGCCTTCAAAGAGTACACCGGAGAAAGCTTCGTTCATTATCTGAAAAAGCTGCGCATTGAGCGTGCACGCGAGCTGCTCGCAACGACAGATCTCAAAGTCTACGAGATCAGCGAGCGGGCTGGCTTCGAGAATGTGAAACATTTCAGCCGCGTGTTCAAAGAGATGGAGGGGGTTAGCCCCCAGGAATATCGGGATCTGCGAGAAGTGATCAGCTAAACGTAAGAGAGGCCGTTTTGAAGTAGATTTATCTACTGCAGGACGGCCTTATAACCCCTCACCCCATATTTGGGTTAGGGGGAGTGGTGAAGGGATCGAAGATGCTCTATTTAGCCAAAATTGTTCGAAATTTACTCCGAGAGGAACATAGATACTCTATTTGTTCGATATTCATCATATTTGGCGATTTTCGGTAAAATAAGGCATCCTCGTTCCCTTCGACGTCCATTAGGCTCATTTTATCGTAAATAGTGCCCTCTCGTTCCCTCTCTCCTTGTGAGTAGCTATTCTGGCTACGGCATACGCAAGCCGCGGGAACTCTCGAGCAGCGTGTACCACTCTTCGCGCGTCATGCTGTCCGCGATGCGAATCGCGTCTTCGCAAGCGACGATACGCTTGGCGGAGGAAGTGCCGATGACCGGCTGAATGCGGGCCGGATGCTTCATGAGCCAGCCGAGCACGATGGCTTCGGGCGTTGTTTCTTTCTCAGCGGCAAGCTTCTGAACAAGCGCGGCCGTTTTCTTGACCGTGTCAGGCGCATCAGAGATATCGCTGCCGGAGAACTTCCCTTTGGCGAGCGGGCCCCATGCCTGAATTTGCACGTCGTTCATTTGGCAATATTCAAGGATGCCATCGGCGAAATTAACGCTGGATCCTACCTTCTGATTCACCAGAATGCCTTGCTCGATCCAATCCAAGCGTGCCAAACTTAGCTCCAACTGGTTTACGACAAGTGGTTCAGGCAGTGAGTTTTGGATGAAGCGCATTTGTGCTGACGTCATGTTGGACACGCCGAAATGGCGAACCTTACCCGCAGAGCGCAGTGTATTGAAAGCTTCCGCGATTTCTTCAGGCTCCATGAGCGGATCCGGACGGTGCAGCAGCAAGATATCGATGTGCTCAACGCCTAGACGACCAAGAATACCATCGACGGAGCTTAGGATGTGATTTTTGCTAAAATCAAAACGCTGTGGGTTCTGATCATCTTGGAAACGAATCCCGCATTTCGATTGCAAAATGATTTGGTCGCGCAAATCCCGTCTATTTTTGAGAACCTGCCCGAAAACGGTCTCGGAATTCCCTCTTTTATAAATATCAGCATGATCGAACATCGTAATTCCGATGGATAATGCGGCTTCTACAGCTTTTTCAGCGGTGATGTAATCTTCTTTCGTTAACGGATTGCCGGCCCAATCTCCGCCTAGTCCCATACATCCGAACACGATTCGGCTATTCGAAATCCCGCGTCTTTCCAGTGGCATGATTTTCACTATGATGGCCTCCCAGCTATAATTTCTATGCCTAGTATAACTCCTGATGCCGAACAGCATAAGAGCTGAAAATAGTGTTACTTACTTACCTCGACGTAAGCTATGGAGCTTGTGGTGTCGATTCACTTGACCTTCGTGGAGGAATCGGTTAAATTGTACGCAAAGCGTATCGATAGTAGAAAAGAGGCCAGTTGAGCGATGATCATTGGGGTCGGAACGGATTTAGTTGAAATTGAGCGGATAAGCAAAATGCTAGAGGGCTCTTCAGGCGATCGGTTTCTGGAGCGAGTTTTGACACCGGCAGAGCGGGAGTTGGCACAGCAGCGCCGTGGACGGCTCGCGGAGTTTGTGTCTGGGCGATTCGCTGCGAAGGAAGCGATCGTGAAAGCCATCGGCTGCGGCATTGGCAAACAGATTGGTTTTCAGGATGTAGAAGTGCTGCCGGACCTACTTGGCAAACCAGTCTGCACCGTGAAAGAAGAAGCCATGCTGCGTGCAGGGCTTCAAGGCAGTCACCGCATCCATATCAGCATTACGCATACAGGTTCTATGGCTGCAGCTTATGCGATTGTTGAGAAATTGTAATAACGACTTCCACATATGGAGTAATTTGCAGCCAAATGCCAAATAGCTGGATTTTCTACATCTAAATCCATGGAATTTCGGCTAATAAAGCAAATAGATGGATTTTCTGCCGTTAATTTCAGCCAACTTAGCTAAAGTAGCCAAATTCGGCGAAAATAGATGCAGAAAATCCACCTAAACGTAGGAAAGCATGAATTTCTCTCAAATTAGCTGGAGGTTTTCCAGTTAGTTTGGGTTGGTGTTATAGCTAGCTCCCTATCTCGCCCAAACCCGCAGCATATACCCGCTCACAAGCAGGCTGATGCCGCCCATTCCCTCAAGAATGACACCGGAATACCCCAAATACCACACGCTCATTACAGCGGCTAGCGCGAATAGCCACACGCCCAAATAAATCAGGGGTCTGCCAAGCAGCAGCCCGAACTGCACGAATCCAATTGCGAGTAGGAATGAGCGTAGGATAGGAGCGAAAAACGGGTTCACCGCACCGATCGCCTCCATAAAAGCAACGGCAGCAACAAGCAGAGCTCCTGGCAGCACTAGAAAGACCGGATGCCCCCAGCTCTTCACAGCATCATTCGTTGTAGGCGTATCCCCTGTGTTGAACAGTTTCCGCATTCCCCAAATCTGAATCAAGCTGGCCACCACGGCCGTAACGAAAGCCGCTTGCTTCAGCCAGTCAAGGTCGCGCCAGTATAGGGCGAAATCAACCGCAGCACTAAACACCCATTCCGCGCCCCAAATGAACAGCAGGGTGATTAAGCCCTGTGCATCACGCAGCCAATCTTTTCTTTTATTTTCTAAATGTTGTTGCCTCGTTTGTGTCATATCAGCTTGCTTCGACGTTTGCATACATTCACCTCTAGTTTTATGTTCCGCACTTCTCGTATAATGGTACCATATCTATTCATCCATTATAACTTGAACATGCCCCATAGAGAAGGAGAGCACATGTACAGCGAAGAACAGAAGATGTATTTTTCCAAGAATCTCTTGGATTGGTACCAGACACATAAACGTGATTTACCTTGGCGTAGAAGCAAAAACCCTTATTATATATGGATTTCCGAAGTGATGCTGCAGCAAACGCGCGTGGATACGGTTATACCGTATTTCCATCGATTTGTGGATCAATTTCCAACTGTTGAGGCGTTAGCGACGGCTCCGGAAGAAAATGTACTGAAAGCGTGGGAAGGACTCGGCTACTACTCGCGAGCTAGAAACCTTCAATCGGCAGTCAGAGAAGTGCACGAACGTTACGAAGGCATTGTCCCGCAAAATAAAGCCGACATCTCCGCCCTCAAAGGCGTCGGTCCTTATACTTCAGGGGCGATTCTGAGCATCGCCTATAACAAGCCGGAGCCGGCTGTCGACGGCAATGTGATGCGCGTGCTTTCGCGCTATTTTCTCATCGAAGAAGATATTATGAAGCCGTCCACGCGGACGATTATGGAGAAGCTTGCGCGCGAGCTCATACTGGAAGGGACCGCCAGCGACTTCAACCAAGCCCTGATGGAGCTGGGGGCCATGGTATGTACGCCGAGGTCACCACACTGCTTGACGTGCCCTGTCATGGCACACTGTTCAGCGCGTGAAGCGGGCATGGAAGAAGCCCTGCCCATCAAAAAGAAAGCCAAACCGCCCCGTCCAGAGCTGCGGGCAGTGGCTTTCATCGAAGGCACGGGTGAGAACGCAGGCAAATGGTTGATCCGACAACGCCCGCAAGAGGGCTTGCTAGCCCGCATGTGGGAGCTCCCGCATGTGGAATGGCCGTCGTCCGGATGGCAATCCGATGAGGTTAATATGTCCGAGCTTCGCAAGGCACTTGCCGAGCAAGAGCAAATCGGTATTCAGCCCGATGAGTGGTTCATGGATACGGAACATATTTTTAGCCATATTGTGTGGAAAATGAAGGTATACCGCGCTAAGCTTGGTGACGCGAATCGTCCAAGTACGGGGGAGGAATGGATCCCATTCCATTACCGTTGGGTAGGGCTGGAAGATCTCCAGAATTATGCGTTCCCCAATGTGTTTGTCCGAATCATCAAAGAATGGCAGGACCGCAACGAAGACTAGCCTCATGCAGCAGACTGCAATCTTAACGAATTTCGGCCTGAATCCCTTCGATATTTATTAAAGTGATGAGTTTCTTATCAATGAGAATCAGCTCATCATCAAGCAATTCCTGCAAGACCTTGGTGACGGATTCCCGCACCGTACCAACTAAGTTGGCAAGCTGCTGATGAGTCAGCTTTACATCAATAAGTAGACCGTCTGGCGTAGCGATACCGTGCTGCTCAGACAGTCGAAGGATCGTCTTAATAATACGTGAACGCACGCCAAGGAACGTCAAATCATAGATTTGATCATTGGCATGTCGTAATCGTTGCATTGTCGTTTCCAGGAGCTTTAGGCATAGCCTAGGGCTCTTTTCCATGAACGAAGTGAAAGCGGTTCGACTAAGCACATACATGGTGCTGGCTGCCATGGTCTCTGCTGTTGCTGAGCGGGTCATGCCATTACTGAGCAGTGACATTTCTCCGAAGAAATCTCCGTCCCGGAATAAAGCTAGTGTGACTTCTTTCGACTCGTCTAAACGATATATTTTCACAACACCTGAATGGATTAAGTACATTTCCTCGCCAACTTCGCCTTCTTTAAAAAGGATGGTTCCCTTCTTTACTTTCTTATCTGTAAAAAGTGGTGCAATCCCGACTAGATCTTCTTCCTTAAGCTCTTGAAAGAGGGGGATGTTCTGAAGCAATGGAACAATGGATTTCAAGGAATTGCCACCTCGTTTCCTCATTATGGTAGTTCCTTCATCGTACAACGAGGCTCCATACACGTAAAGGAAAATTGCTAATTGTCACTGGATGGCATGAGACTCCTCTTCCCGGAATATCAATGGGAAGAAGAAAGGAGTCGATGCTTAATGGAATGGTATGTCAAGGTGTTATCGAATTATGTGGGATTCTCAGGCAGGGCAAGACGGAAGGAATATTGGATGTTCGTATTGTTCAATATTATTATTTCGATCGTATTAGGTATCGTGGAGGCTATTATCGGGTTGGATCAAGTCCTGTCGGGCCTATATTCGCTATTTATCCTTTTACCTTCTCTAGCTGTAGCCTTTCGTAGATTGCATGACACGGGTAAAAGTGGATGGTGGATATTGCTCGGCATCATTCCCTTGATTGGTTTCATTATTCTGCTCGTGTTTTTCTGCCAAGATAGTGACGTCAATGATAATCAATATGGTCCCAATCCGAAGGGATAACGGAATCTTAGTGGAACTTTAATCATGTACGAAAAAAAGCKACCCCTCAGGGTCGCTTTTCTAATTACTTCGCTGCGTCGTAACGTTTGCCAACTTCGTTCCAGTTAACAACGTTCCAGAAAGCTGCGATGTAGTCAGGGCGTTTGTTTTGGTAATTCAGGTAGTAAGCATGCTCCCAAACATCAAGACCAAGAACTGGCGTTTCGCCTTCCATGATCGGGCTGTCTTGGTTCGGCAAGCTGTACACTTTCAATTTACCAGCTTTGTCAACAGCTAGGAAAGCCCAGCCAGAGCCAAAACGTGTAGTTGCTGCAGCAGCGAAATCTGCTTTGAATTTATCAAAGCCGCCAAGCTCGCTGTCAATTGCAGCTGCTAGTGCGCCTGTAGGTGCGCCGCCAGCTTCTGGTCCGATTGTTTCCCAGAATAGGGAGTGGTTAGCGTGTCCGCCACCATTGTTACGAACTGCTGTGCGGATATCTTCAGGAAGGCTGTTAAGATCAGCGATCAGGTCGTTAAGGGATTTGTCATGAAGAGCTGGATGCTTGTCCAAAGCTGCGTTCAAGTTAGTTACATAAGCGTTATGGTGACGATCGTGATGAATCTCCATAGTTTTTGCGTCGATGTGCGGCTCAAGAGCTTCGTTTGCGTACGGAAGAGCTGGTAGTTGATGTGCCATTGAATAAATACCTCCTAAAAATTATGTAGTTTCAATTTCATTATGAAGGAACGCAGCTAATAAAGCAACATTTGTGTTTACTAAGTCGGTAGTCCCTTAGATGCCGCGCCGTTCCATTTCCCGTGTAATCTGATTGTGCATGGCAGTATCTTGCTCATGAAGGTAGGGAGACAAGTCGCTCATGGTCCGGTGGAGCTGAAGCAGCTCGATTTCGGTCCACTCCTCAGGTTTCTTGGTGCTTAGAAATTGGAAATCCGGAATTTCGCGGGGGTATTCATGTGCCGTGAGTTCATGATCTAGTTCGTTTTTGTTATCTGACATAGGTGTCACCCCTTTCTCATTGGAATATCCTCCTATAAGATGATGTATTTTCACGCATCTCATACATGCTTTATAAAGTTTCACCCATATTCTTTATTTTCGTTTTCACATGAATGTTCACTTCGGCTTCCGAGAACGCGTGCCCCCACTCATCCTGTACGTGCTCCCAAGCCTTGAATTGATAGGCGCGCGCATACAAGCCTAAACCGATGGGATCAATTTCATGCTCTTGCATTTTTTTTACAAGGGCCCTCATCTTCGTTTCCAGCTGCTGATTGATCTCGGCTTCAAGCTTAGGCGCGTCATTTCTTACATCAAAGGTGAAAGGTTTTTCAGTCAATTGAATCGGCATGGATAATTGGATGTCAAAAACGAACTTATTCTGCGCGAAGGTGACTTTCATGTCCCTTTTGACACGCAACGCATAAAAGCTGAGCGTGCCTGTTTCAAAGAAGGATTCTCCCTTCTCTTCAGGAAGCTTGACGGACATGGATAAAGCGCCATTTTTCTCCTTTTGCAGCATTTGAAGAAGTTGATTCTCCGTATTGTTAATGGTGTAGGCATACTTCCCTTTTTTACTCAAAAGCAGTGTGCCTGCTGCCACAACTTCCGTATCCTTGCGGAGGTCAGTTAAGTAAGGCGTAATTCCTTTCTCATACATGTGCCGATGGAGGTCAAATAGCGTCGTGACTTGTACCAGGTTGCGCATGTGAGCGGTATCCAGGAGTTTGGCAATATGCAAGGACATTCTCCGTTTATCTGCTGGCGCAAAGTTAATAATCTCCTCGATGGAACCCTCAATGGCGATCACTCTGGCTGTTTCAGATATTTTGGGGTCACGGAAGAAGACGTCCAGTAGCTTAAACCAGTCGTCATGGGCCAAAATACGTTTGCTGATGAGCACATTTTGGATTTTACCTGCGCTGATAAGTGCCGAAGCGCGTGTGTCAAATTCGTTTCGGCTAGCCCTGATGTTAATCGCTGTTACTTTTGTGACTTCATTTTTCTCTTTGGCTTCCTTGTTAAAGACGGGACTTGATGAATAAACGATGAGATTATTATTTTTATCCAAATCCAACCCGACCATAAGAACAAGCGTTATATTTTCTAAGGGCATTTGATCTTTACAACTAGATATCAGGATAAAGAAAGCGAAAAACGGAAATAAAATAAGGCTTGTACGCATTGGCTTCATGGGGAAGCCCTCCTTAAGATTCGACGCATGCCTGCTAGAATGGCCCATAAGAGCGGAGGCATAACAAAAGCGATTCCGATTCMACTATTTTGGACAATATCTTTTAAGCGCACACTCGCATCCCAACCAGGCTTCCAAATCCATGCGACAGCTACCATTACGGTAAGTATGAGGAGGATGTGCAGTCGGGGCTGTCCTTTGAGTCCAAGCTGCTGCGTACAAATAACTGCAGCATATAGCACAGGAAGGAATGTTCTTATGATAATCAGCAAGTAGGTGGAAAGGATTAAAATGTCAAAGCGTTCCAGAAAACGAAACTCAATGATTTTAAATAAAGAGATGAGCGTATTATGGTATTGTGTGATCTCGTCTGGACTGAAATTGACGTAAGCAAGTAACGTAAACAGCATGTATATAAGGAAAGATACAGAATTTGCAATAATGATGCCGAGGGAAGCGGAGCTTTTTTTTTCTAAGTAAGGGTATAGAAAGAAGGCAATTTCAAACCCGATAAAAGCCAGGATGTTAGTTCTTACGGTTTGTAAGATCGGTATCCAGCCATGTTTCAGTATGGGTAGCAGATGAATCCATTGCGCATGTTTGAATAGATAGAGGGAAGTTAATATTAAGCTGCTGGAAAGGAACACGAGTATTTCGGAATAACGGCCAATAATGCGAAATCCCCCTCTGGTAATCATATAAGCCGGAAGGAGGAAAAGCAGCATGATTACGGAAATATTGGTTTGCTGCATAATCCAATTCTGAACTAACAGGGCCATACGGTTATAAATTAAGAAGATATAGAGGAGGAAATAGCCCACAAACATAACCATTCCGACCTTTCCAACCCATTTTCCAAAATAGTGACTCAATATGTCAATGATCGTACCATTKGGGTGACACTTCATGATCTGAATGATAATCAGGCTGCTGACTATAGAAACAAGCCATCCGATGACTAGAACAATCCATCCGTCTGTCCCGCAGCCTTTCGCAAGATCGCCAGGCAGAGGGATAAGGCTAACACCTAGTTGAACACTGTGAATAATCAAAATATATTGGAACAGCGTAATTTGATTGCCTTTCCCTGGATTCATGAAGAGTCATTTCCTTTCTGCTTCATTCTGCTATATCGACGTTTTTGAAGAGAGCGCACACTTTTGGGGCGGTGAACCATTTTTTTGAGTGGCAAGCGGATAAACACATCTTTCCAGTCTGCCATTCGCAGCGGTGCAATAGGCGTGCTATACGGTTCTCCAAGTGATTTTAAGCTAATGAGGTGAGCTAGTATAACCATTGCGCCTGCCATAATCCCAATGATTCCGTATAGGGATGCAATCGTCATCATTGGGAAGCGAATCAAACGAACGGAAGCTGCCATATCATAATTAGGGAGAATGAAGGAGGCAACCGCCGTGGACGCAACGACGACGACCATGAGATTGCTTACGATGCCAGCTTGAACCGCTGCTTGTCCAATGACAATACCTCCTACAATCCCGACAGTTTGGCCAACTGGCGCAGGAAGACGGACGCCCGCCTCTCTTAACATTTCGAGCATAATCTCCATAATGAGTGCTTCAATGAAAGGCGGGAAGGGGACCGCCGATCGAAACTCGCCAATGGATAAAATCAAGTCCAAGGGGATCAGTTCATGATTATATGAGACACAGGCAATATAAAATGCCGGAAGAAACGCTGCGATAATACAAGCGAAGAAGCGAAGCAGTCGAAAGAAGGTAGCAACGGGCCAACGTGTGCTGTAATCATCGATACCTTGGAAGAAAGCTGCTAATCCTACGGGTGCAATCAAGACACTCGATGATCGATCAACGACGACAACATAGCGTCCTTGCAACAGCTGGGATGCTGCAGTATCCGGCCTTTCGGTTGTAATCATTTGTGGAAACAGGGAGAAGGGGTTATCTTCGATTAACTCCGCAAGCTCGCCCGTATTTAAGATGCAGTCGATCTGCAGGCTGGAGATGCGACGCTCTAATTCAAGACGTATGTCAGGGAGCGCAATATCTTCCAAATACAAGATAGATACTTTGCTTTTGGTCCTGTTTCCGACATAAAGTTCTTTAATCTTGAGCTCCCGGCTGGAGATGTATCGACGAATTAAGGCAATATTTTGACTACCCGTTTCAATAAAGCCTTGATGTGCGCCTTTCAGCGAAGCTTCAATTTGAGAATCCTCAATGGCTCGCTGCGGCCAGCCTTGTGTTTCTAAGGAATAAACATGGGCTTGCCTATCAATGAAAAGAACGCTATAGCCGTACAATATTGCCGTTTCAACCGCTGACCACGCAATGAGGCTGCTGAGATCGCCAATAGCGACGGGCAACTCGTCCTTCTCATCATTCGTTGTGCGAAACATGAGCTCATGTAAGACATTATTGTTAATGGAATTTTTATCTACGAGACCATCTAGATAGACCAGTGCTGCGGAGGCTCCGGTTTGTTTATAAGTGAACGTGCGCACGATTAAATCGGGTGTGTCACTGAAAATCGTGGCGAGTTGATTTAGATTTTCGGAAAGGCTCGTGGAAATTTCAACGATTTCTGACTGTGGCGGTTCCTGTAGATCGTTGGTGCTTTCTTCGAGCATTCGATTTGCGGCTTTAAATAAGCGGCGGATCAATTCCATGTTCATCCATCCCATAAATTCTCAAATTCACAGTTCTGTCTTCATTGTTCCTTGGCACGTCTCCTTTTATGCGTCTGAAAGGCTAGATCATAAGGAATGGCATAGAGGTAAAAAGAACTAGAATAATCAGCTAAAACAGATTTTTTATAATTGAAAACGCTTGCATTTAAGCGCTTTCAAGAGATATATCGAAAAAAACAAAGTTTTTTGTGAATTTCACCACATTTTCAGCAGGATTTCGTGTTTTTTTGTCGTATTTACTACTTTACCAGAAAATTAATCTCTACAAATTAATATGGAATTGGGAGAGAACCGTATGCATGTTCGTTCATTTCAACTTGGTGATACCTCTTCGGTTAAAGAACTTCTAGAAGACGTTCTGTCGGAAACCTGCTATGAGGAGACGATTGAAGCCTTCGCTCGTCAGCTTTCGTGGGACACGGAGCTTGTTTTAATCGCTCAAGAAGAAGAGCAAGTCGTAGGCATGATTATCGGCACGATTGATAACAACAATGGCTACTACTATAGGATCGCAGTCGCAACAGCATATCAACGTAAGGGTATCGGCAAAGCTTTGATCGAGGCAATGAAGCAGCGGTTTCTCGGGCGGAATGTTAAGAAAATTATGGTAACGGTAGATGTGCACAATGAAATGGTGCTGCCTGTGTATGAGTCTGCTGGTTACAGTTCAAATGACTTTTCCAGAGCTGCTCACCGACTTAGCATTGTGAAAAAAGTAAGCGTCTAGGCTTCACTTGTTACTGGTAGGGAATGAAATAAGTTTGCTTATAGGGAGCATATCTGTGCCGCCATTGCAATTGGGGGTCAGATATGCTTTTCTAGTATAATAAGATGACGTTTCGGCAGCAATTTACAGAGGAGCTTGGAATATGGATAATTTCACGCCGTATGTGATAAAAAGCTTCAAACACGACGGGCATCTCCATCGCATGTGGTTGACCAATTGGCGAGTTCCTTCAAGTATGCTCCATGAAGAGCATCAGAAGCAGGGCATGCTTGTGTTCATTAATAGTCAGACAAAGATTCAAGAAGCGGATGGCAAAGAGTGGGTTAGCCGCATTCCAGGGGTTTCTTTTTTTATTCCGAAAATGTGGTTTAATATCGTTGCTCTTATAGAGGAGACTGGGGTACGCTATTACTGTAATGTGGCCTCTCCTTTGTATGTGAATCAGCAAATTTTAACGTATATCGATTATGACTTGGATGTTATCCGGTTGCCAGATCGAACGGTACATATTGTAGACCAAGATGAATACGAGCGTCATAAGCTCGGCTACCATTACTCGTCCCTTGTCGAAACGAAGGTAAAGGAGGGGCTTGCAACGCTGTTGGCGTTAGTGAATGAGGACAAGCCGCCTTTCCAAGATGACATGGTGATCTACTATTATGAGCAGTGGGAAAAGTATAAGAGCGGAGGCGGTTAAGTGAGCTTCTTTGTAGGGCGAGAAGATTCGAAAAGACAAGTTTCTACGCAAAGGTATGTTCATGAATCGAAAAGCTTCACGCACGAGCTGTGGGATTGGACGAAATCCATTCTCGTAGCTCTTCTTGTTGTTATCATTGTTCATCAATTCGGTTTCAATCTATCTACGGTGCGCGGTCACTCGATGGATCCGACGCTTCAAGAAGGCGAGTGGTTGTTCGTGAATAAAGCCATCACCTATTTGAAAGCACCGAGCCGGGGTGAAATCGTTATTCTTGAGGAGCCTGAGAAGTTAGCATTACCTCAGCACCCTTTGTTGGTCAAAAGGGTTGTGGCTATCGCAGGCGATGAAGTACAGAGCCGCCAAGGGGCGCTCTATGTGAACGGCGATAAAGTCACGGAGCCGTATGCAGATACGCCTATCGAAGATGGTGACTTCGGACCGACAGAGGTCGGACCGGGCCAAATCTTCGTAATGGGCGATAACCGGCATCAGGCAGCAAGCGCAGACAGCCGTATGTTCGGGGTCATACCGATCAGTCTCGTCCAAGGACGGGCTGACTTCGTGTTATGGCCGCTCGATATGGCGGGGAAGCTTTAAGTTCAAACACAAGATGATGTGAAAGAGGGAGGTGTGCAGATTGGCGGTTTCCATTCCTGACAGAACAGACTGGCGTAAATTACAACAAGAGATCGTGGAAGCCGCACCCTCTCTTGGTATTGATAAGATCGGCTTCACTTCTGCGGAGCCGTTTCACGCATTGAAAGATATCCTTCTCCGCCATAGGGAGAAGGGCTTCGAATCCGGCTTCGAGGAGCCGGACATCGAGAAGCGGGTACATCCCGAGCTGAGCTTCGACGCGCCACGGTCGATCATCTCGATCGCCGTCGCGTACCCGTCGAAGCTCTCGAACCCGCCACGATCTGAGCCTGGGGCGTATCGGGGCATGATCTCACGCTCCTCGTGGGGGAGCGACTACCACGACGTGCTTCGCGATCGGCTCGCGAAGCTGGAAGCCTTCATCGCCGAGCGCGTGCCGGAGGCGAGACTGCAGAGCATGGTCGACACCGGTGCCCTCGTCGACCGCGCTGTCGCCGAACGTGCCGGCATCGGCTGGAGCGGCAAAAACTGCGCCGTCATCACCCCCGAATGGGGCTCGTGGGTGTATTTGGGCGAAATGATCACGAACATCCCGTTCGATTCCGATATAGGTATTATGGACCAATGCGGAGACTGCACGATTTGCATCGATGCCTGTCCCACAGGGGCGCTAGTCGGCCCAGGGCAGCTCAATTCGAGCCGATGCATCTCGTTCATCACACAGACCAAGGGGTATGTGGATGACGAATACAAACGCAAAATCGGCAACCGACTCTACGGCTGTGATACCTGCCAGGTCGTCTGCCCGAAGAACAAGGGGATGAACTGGACGCATCATCCCGAACTGCAGCCTGACCCGGAGAAGGTCAAGCCGCTGCTCATTCCCTTGCTCACGATGTCGAACAAGGATTTCAAAGAGCAGTACGGGCGCATAGCAGCTTCCTGGCGCGGCAAAAAGCCCATCCAGCGCAACGCGATCATCGCGCTGGGCAATTTCAAGGACCGCACGGCGGTGCCGGTCTTGAGTGATCTGCTGCGGAGCGATCCGCGCCCGGAAATCCGGGCTACCGCAGCGTGGGCGATGGGGCGCATCGGCGGCGAGGATGCTTTCGCCGCTTTAACTAATGCTGCTGCGGCTGAGCAAGAGCCGCAGGTGAAGACGGACATCGAGAAAGCCATAGCTGTACTGAACAGTCAAGCAGTGGCCATTCAGGAGGAATAAAATGAAACAACCGCAAGAAGCAGTCTTGCTCATCTATACCGAGATCGACTCGCCTATCGGTTCCCTCGTGCTTGTGGCATCCCCACAGGGCCTTTGCAAAGTCGAGTTCGGTACCTATGAGAAGAATCGAGAACAACGAGAGCAGTGGGCAAGTCGTTGGTATGGGGCGTTTGAGCTCAGCGAAAATGCGGAGCAGCTAGCACCCGTAGCTGAGCAGTTAACGCAGTATTTTAAGAGAGAACGAGAGAGCTTTGAAGGGGATCTGGATCTACAAGGAACAGATTTTCAGAAGCGTGTATGGCTGGCTTTGCAAACGATCCCTTATGGGGAGACAGCATCCTATAAACATATAGCGGAAGCGATTGGCTCGCCGAAAGCAGTTAGAGCCGTAGGGGGAGCGAACAATCAGAATCCCATTCCTGTCATCATCCCATGTCATCGGATCATTGGCGCAAACGGCGATCTTGTAGGATATGGCGGGGGCCTTCCGACCAAAGTGCACCTATTAGATTTGGAACAACGATCATTGCTAACCTAGAAGTTCAACAACTACAACTTGTGGAGTGAATCCTATGAAATATGTGCATTTGGATTCGGTGGAGTCCGGTCAATTCCTGGGACGTACGATATATGCCAGCAATGGGGCTATTTTGCTTTCGGAGAATGTGCAGCTAACCGTTTTTATGATTAATACGCTGAATCGAATTGGCGTGACGATGATTTATATCAAAGACCCGAACCTAGAAGATGTGGAGATCCCAGAAATCCTATCGGATGAAACGAAGCGTCTTGTCATGACACAGATGGGGCAGACGTTCGCGTCTATTCAGTCAGGGAAAGATTTCAACTCGCGCAACGTCAGCATGTCCATCAACACACTACTAGATGAGATTATGAAAAATCGTGATGTTCTCGTACAGTTGAATGACATTCGGACGCAGGATAATCAAATGTATATCCATGCCATGAACGTCTGTATGATGGCTGTACTCATCGGGATGAATATGGGGATGAATGCGACCCAATTGAAGGATCTCGCTATGGGGGCGCTTTTGCATGATATTGGGAAAGTGGAGCTGCTCACAGACGATGAATCGGAGGATCCGCGGCGACATCATACGTGGCGTGGGTTTGAGCTATTGAAGAATAAGCGTGAGTTCAATCTGCTCATTGCACATGTTGCCTTTCAGCATCATGAGGCTCTGAATGGAGAAGGCGTTCCGAGAGGGATCATGGGCGAAGATATTCATCTCTATGCCAAAATCACTGCCGTCGCCAATATGTACGACAACTTACTCTTTGATATGTCTGCAGGACGCCGCAAGCTGCCGCATGAAGCCTGTGAATATATGCTGGCGTTGGCGGAAACGAAGCTGGATCGCGATGTGTTGATTCAATTTTTGAAAATTGTTTCGATCTATCCGACGGGAACTTCGGTTCGATTGACGAATCGGGAGACTGGCGTTGTCGTTGGTCAGCATCGAGGACTTCCAACGCGCCCGATTATTCGGATTGTGAAGCAGGATGCCACAGATAAAGTGTTGGACATCAAAGAGATCGATCTGGCGAAGGAAACGACTTTATTCATTGAACAAGTTCTTTAATTTGTAAACCGTGGAACAGAAATGATATGATAGAACAAGCATTCTATTCTAACTATGTACAAGCAGGGGGCACAGGTTATGTGGAGTTATTTAATTCCCATTCTCACATTGATTGCAGGTTTGGTTGGCGGTTTCTTTATTGGTGTATTCTATTTGAAGAGACAGCTGGAATCCATGCAAAACAATCCTGAAATGCTAGCCAAAATGGCGAAGCAAATGGGTTACAACATGAATAAGCAACAATTGAATAAAGCACAACAGATGATGAAGAACCAAAATTTCAACCAAAAGCGGAAATAAGAAATAGGGTGGAGTGGTAGAGAAGATGGCATCCATCGATTATAAAAATGGATTAGTTGCAGAAAATCGCGAGCAGATTGAAGGGCATGTCCGTGAAATTTTGCGACTGATTGGTGAAGATGTAGATCGCGAAGGTCTGTTGGATACGCCAGCTCGTGTAACGCGTATGTACGAAGAGATTTTTGCAGGGTATGCAGCAGATCCTCGCGAAGTACTTGGTGTTACTTTTGATGAACAGCATGAAGAGCTAGTTATTATCAAAGATATCGTTTACTACAGCCAGTGTGAGCACCATATGGCGCCTTTCTTTGGCAAAGTCCATGTTGGTTACTTGCCAAGCGGTAAAGTGGCTGGTCTCAGCAAATTTGCTCGTTTAGTTGATGTCGTTACACGCAAGCTGCAAGTACAAGAACGTATTACCTCAGAAATTGCTGACATTCTATTCGATGTGCTTAAGCCGCATGGCGTCATGGTTGTCGTTGAAGGCGAGCATATGTGCATGTGCGCCAGAGGCGTGAAGAAATACGGCAGTCAAACCGTAACATCTGCGGTGCGCGGCTCTTTCCGTAAGGATGCAACACTGCGTTCGGAATTTCTATCATTATTAAAATAATAAGAGCACCGGGGAATGTGCACGAAGACAATGGTCTTGTGCATCATTCCCTTTTTTCAGTTGTGCACCAGGTTGGGCTTGTTGGGGAATGGAGAATATAGTATTCTTTTAAAAATATAATCCTTCTGCATCAGGGGGTCGAATGGTGACTATCGTACATGCTCTCGCATAAACTGATAGCAGTGTGAGGAATCGCCCCAGCAGCAGGATACAGGTAAGAACGGCGCCCTACTGCGCTAGAGGGCTAGAGGAGGCAAGCATATGAACAACATACGTAAATATCGGCCTGGTGAGGCAGCTTCCTCGAAATGGAGTGAAGAACGGGATGAATTTGAACGGGATTATGCAAGGTTGATTCAGTCACCAACTTTTCGGCGTCTACAAGGGAAATCTCAGGTGTTCGGGGCCGGTTCGGGAGATTACTATCGGACTCGTCTGACGCACTCCTTGGAGGTTGCACAGATTGCACGAGAAGTGGCGAAGCGTTTAGAGCGGACGAATCCCTTTTTGAGCAAAAGAGAGCACCCAGGCCTGATCATCGATCCGACCGTTGTCGAGTGCGCATCCATAGCGCATGACTTCGGTCACCCGCCTTTTGGACATAAGGGCGAAGAAGTGCTCAATCATATCCTGATGAGGGATCACGGCTTGAAATATGAGGGCAATGCGCAAAACTTCCGGATCCTCATGTTTCTTGAAAAACGAGCAGGTAGCGAGAGTGGCCTGGATCTGACGGCAGCTGTGCTTCTCGGTATCAACAAGTATCCTTTTTTGATCGAGGAAGAGGGACGTCTCAAGGGTGTCTACGGGGCAGAGTGGGACGTCATTCAGGAGCTTCGTGACATTTGGAAAATGCCTGTCGGTTGTTCCACATTGGAAGCGCAATTGATGGACCTCTGCGATGATATTGCGTATTCTACGCACGATATCGAGGATGGCATTCGGGCAGGCAAAATTCAAATGAACGCTACCTTTTTCGAGGATCAACGATTGATTCGACATCTCGTGATGGAGATATTGAACGATCCCAATCAGCATAAATTCGGCTGGGAGCAAGTTGATATTGAGCAGATGGTGCGCCGGGTTCTGCATGATTATTTGGAGCAATGGGAGCTTATTTTTGCTGAGTGCAACCGCGAGGAATCACGGACGCGCAGAGAGATGAAAGCGCGCTGGGTCAGCTCCTTCGCGAGCCGCCTCGACATCATCGACGATACGGATCGTGGCTGGAAGAAGGTCGCCCTCGTCAAAGACGGCGCAGAGGATATGGATTTGCTTCGCACGATGGAGATCCTCAAGAAGCTGGCGTGGGTCACGCTGATCAAGGATTTCCGCGTCCTGCGCCTGCAAAAGCGCAGCGAGATCATCGTCGAGCGTCTCTGGGACAGCTTCATCGAAAAAGACAAAGGGCAATGGATCATCCCGCCCGACTGGATCGATAGCTACGAGCGGCGCAGCACGAATAGTAATTGGAGCTGGCCGCGCTTCGTCGCGGACTACATCTCGGGCATGACCGATGCGTATGCCGAGAAGGTATACGCGGAGTTGTTCGCGAGTAAATCGGGCTCGATTTACGAGATGGATTGAGTGGGTGGCGTGCCCACTCAAGTTCTGTCTGCAAGTAGATGTGAGTGGGTGCTGGTAGCTACAAGTAGCCACAAGCACCAGGAAGTACCTTACAAGTAGCCACAAGTACCTCGCCACCTCTCTTCCACCAACCAGCCGCCGCTAGAGCGCAAATAGATGGATTATATACAGCTATTCAATCTAGTTTTCCTCATTTAGGAAGATTAGATGGATTTCCTGTAGCTAATTTGATGGTTTTAAGGGGAAATGGCGGAAACTGCAACATTTAGCTGTACTTTTTCCATTTAAATTCAAAAATCAACGAAATATGCCAAAATTAGCTGTAGGTTTTCCAGTTAAGTTGGCTGTTATGGGCATACATGGGGCACTTGGATCGAAGCGCATACGGAGTGTAATGCACAAGAGTATAGTGAGTCCAGGGTCTAAGTAAGGACCTAAGTAACTAGCTACTTTTCACTCACCACTAACCATCACTCAACAGTAGCCGCTTGTCACTTACCACAAACCGTAACCCACCAGTAGCCGCTTGTCACTTAACATAAACCGGAACTCACTAGTAGCCGCTTGTCACTTACCACAAAACGTAATCCACCAGTAGCCGCTTGTCACTTTACCACAAACCGTAACCCACCAGTAGCCACTTTTTACATACCACAACCCGTAACCCACCAGCAGCCGCTTGTCACTTACCACAAAACGTAATCCACCAGTAGCCGCTTGTCACTTACCACAAATCGTAACCCACCAGTAGCCACTTGTCACTTAACATAAACCGTAATCCACCAGTAACCGCTTCTCACTTACCACAAACCGTAATCCACCAGTAGCCGCTTGTCACTTACCACAAACCGTAACTCACCAGTAGCCGCTTGTCACTTAACAAACCCGTAACCCACCAGTAGCCGCTTGTCACTCACCACAAACCGTAATCCACCAGTAGCCGCTTGTCACTTACCACAAACCGTAACCCACCAGTAGCCGCTTGTCACTTAACATAAACCTTAACTCACCAGTAGCCGCTTGTCACTTAACATAAACCGTAACTCACCAGCAGCCACTTGTCACTTAACAAACCGTAACCCACCAGTAGCCGCTTGTCACTCATCACACCCCACCACCCACCAGCACAAATCCACCACCCCCGCCGCGTGCAAATAGATGGATTTAGTACAGCTAATCTAGCAAGTTTTTCACATTTAGGAAGTTTAGATGGATTTCCTGTAGTTAATTTAGCGGTTTTAAGGGGAATTAGCGGAAACCGCGACATGTAGCTGTACCTTTTCCATCTAAATTTAATAATCAATAAAATAAGTCAGAATTAGCTGTAGGTTTTCCAGTTAAGTAGCGACACAGGAGCATGCGGTTGAGAGTTTGGCTGATTTGGCTGATGAGGGGTAAGCGTTGCTTGCCTCTTTTTCGTATAGGTTTGTATAGGCGTGCAAGCCGATAAAACGGCAAAAAAATACCGACCTCATCAGAGGTCGATTTTATAGGGAGGAGGGAATACCAGCGTTAACGTGCTCGGATGTGGCCGATGGTTCAATACTGCCGAGGAAGTCCATCGTGCGGCTCACATACGTTTTGGGCTCAGCTCGGTACAGAAGTTCATGCTGTGCGTTAGGGAGAATCCATAGCTTAGAGGCGGTATTGTGTTGCTGCTTGAACATAGCCTCGACTAAAAGATGAGGAGCCTTGTTATCATTTGTGCCATGAATCAGGAAGATCGGCATCTCATATGATGTTGTAGTTACTTTAGTGAAAGGCACGTCATGCAAGCTTACGCCATTAAGTAACGGGAAGAATAAACGAACAAGTGGGAGAGAAGGGTATTTTGGCAGATGTACGACTTGATTCATATTTTGATAAAGGGTGTCTGAGTTCAGCAGAAATGTGCTGTCTAGGATCATCCCTGAAATATCTCCGTTTTGCTGTAGAGCAGTTTGTAAGGCAGTGCCTGCCCCCATGGAAAAGCCCCAAATAAAGATTGAACCACCAGTGGACTGTTTGATGTAATCAATGGCCCCAAGCAGCTCTTGGGATTCCTGAACACCGCCGGTCATGAGGCGACTACTTGTGGGATTCACGTAGCCATAGTCAAACATGAGAACATTATACTGCTTTTTATGAAGCTCGCGGGCTAAGGTGTACAAAGGAACCCATTCTTCTTCACGATTGCCGCCATAACCATGTGAGAAAATGACAGTTTTACTCGAGCCTGCTGCTGGGATGAACCAGCCATCTAAGTTGGATTTACCGTTTAGACTCGGAAACGAAATGTTCGTATAAGGAAGTCGGACAGCTTTCATCGGATTCGAATGTAGAGGCTCAATATGTGGCCTAGCCAAAGTCCAAGCAATGTAAGCGTGGAAGATGAGTACGACTGAGGTGCATAGAATTAATAAGGCTAAAAAAGATGTGGCGATTAGCTTTTTCCTGCGTAAAAAAGGTTGTGTAACCTGATCAAGAGTGGGTTGCAGCGATCCCGTTACAGGATGTAGTGTAGTAGTAGACATCGATGAAGCCTCCCTCCGTGAAGATGTGTATGTGAAATTTCGCTAGTTAGAGGTGTGAAATTGGAAGGGAGAATTAATTGTTTAAATATTCTGATAAATATTTCTATAACTTAATATTATTCTGAATGCGCTTACAAGTCAATGTGGATGCGGCATTTGTAAGCCTATTGTAACGGTTCTGTAATAATGGGAAAAAGAGGTGTTTGACCTTTACGGCTCCACGTAGTTTCGTTATACTGAACATAACAAGGTTTCATATAGTGAAACAGTTTGGCTTATAAAGGTGGTGACTCTTCTATGGAAGATGGCAAGCTGACCGTGCGTGCTGTTGAGCGCGCTTTAGATATTATGCTTTGTTTCACGGGGGCGTCAGAATTGACGTTAACCGAAATTGCTACACGTGTGCAGCTTCACAAAAGCACCGTGCATCGCCTTCTCGCATCGCTTGAAGGCAAGGGCTTCATCATGCGTGATGAAGCGACGGATAAGTACAGACTGGGTTACCGGCTCTGGGAGCTCTCGGCTAACTTGTCCAAAGAGGGAGACCCCGGCATCATTCTGCTGCCGGAGATGGAACGGCTGCGCGATCAGCTCGGCGAGACGATCTCGCTGTACGTGCAGGACGGCCTGGTGCGCGTGCGCATCCAAGCCGTGCAGAGCAACCATGCCATTCGCCGTGTGGCCCCTGTCGGGGCGCGAATGCCGCTTTACGTCGGCGCCTCGAGCAAGGTGCTCGTCGCCTTCGCTGAGCCAGGGCTGCTGGAGCAGCTGCTAACCTCGGCCGACTGGCCGACAGGGTTAGACACGCAGGCGTACCTGCAGCAGCTCAGCGACACACGACGCGCGGGCTTCGCCACGAGCGTCGAAGAGCGCGAGCCTGGCGCGGCGGCTGTGTCCGCGCCGATTCTCGACCGCGGCGGCCGACTAGTGGCCGCCCTCGCGGTCTCAGGTCCAGCGAACAGGCTCACGCTGGAGCTGATGCAAGAGCAGGCGCCGACGATTATGGAGGCGGCGCGCCGGATGGGCACGATGCTGCGCTAAGCGGTATCGTTGGCCATCTTGCAGTACATAAGCAATCGCGGTGGTCTTATCTCGCGATAAGCCTCTGATCTAAGCAGTAATAAGCAAGGTAAACTTGCTTATTACTGCTTTTTCATTGCGCTGCCGCGCCCTGGCTCTCCTGTCCCGTGCAACCCGTACGGACCTCCTGCCCCCATCGTCCCATCGCATCCCCAATGTTGTTAGGATAGGTGAGGTGAGTGAGTGGGATTCCAGACGGGTGCTGCTGGCATGGGGAGAGCAGGGGGAGGCGTGGAGACAAAGCGGGGTTTAGAGAGAGTCTCTCCCCTTTCTCAAAAATGCAAAAATACAACCTTTTCTACTAATTTATGGTTGGAATTGACAAATGCGTGCAAATAGGCAACCTTTTTAACGTATTTCATGAGAATCTCCTGAAATCACTCCAAATAGATGCCTATTTGCATCAATTTCCAATAACGAGAGCGGAATCCATTCGAAAAGTGCTCTTTTGCATTTTTGACAGGGTTATTGGATTTGAAGACGTGAGAGTTCTCAGAAAATCAATTACTTTACTCCATCGACACTATGTTTGTCGCCATCACGTCCCTCCCACTCCCAACCCAAGTCCCCATCTAAATCGCCCAACATAGACGGATGCTTTGCCGCCGTTAAGCCATACTAAACATGGGAAGGGGAGTGGGCAAACCATGAAGAAGACAGCCTCGATGCTGGCGATTTGGATAAGCTTGGCCAGTAACATCGTGCTGACCGCCATCAAAATCATCGTCGGCCTTCTGTTCAATAGCCAAGTACTGATTGCTGACGGTATTCATAACGCTGGGGATGTCATCGCGACAGCAACAGCTTACAGCTCCATGCGAGTATCCTCCAAACCAGCGGATGTCGATCATCCTTACGGGCATGGAAAAGCAGAGGTGCTCGGTGCTTTTATCGTTGCAATAATACTGGGCTTAGCCGCGATCTATATGGGCTATCACTCCATACATGCCCTGTTCGAGGCAGCAGGAGAGGCACATATCATTGCCCTTTGCGCAGCTGTTGTTTCCCTCGTATGGAAACAAATTCTCTATGTCTACACGATGCGTATAGGAAAGCAGCTCAATAGCAAAGGGTTGATAGCCACAGCCTACGATCATTTAGCGGACGTGTACGCCTCTATAGCGGCTTCTGTAGGGATTGGTCTAGCATTACTCGGAGATCATTACAATATTAGCTACTTGGCGTACGGAGATCCTGTAGCGGGGATCATCGTCTCTTTCCTTGTATTGAAGTTAGCCTACGAAATGGGCAGCGAATCCTTTGATATTTTGATGGAGCGAAGTGTTAGTCCTGCCTATATCGAGCAGTATGCTGCGTTAATCCGAGGTGTGCCAGAAGTTAAGCGGATTGATCGACTACGTGCGAGGGAACATGGTCATTACATATTAGTTGATGCGAGGCTTGGCATTCCGGGCCAATTGTCGATCCAAGAAGGTCACGACATTAGTCGCAGCATTAAGCAGAAAATCAAAGAAGCCCATAGTGATGTGGATGAGGTACTAGTCCACTTAAATCCTTGGTATGAAGAGCAAGCTGACGCCTGAGTTGTTGCGTCGGCTTTTTACATTGTTTTTGGATATTATTTACAATCACTCCGATTCGCGTTAGATTAGTCATAGCATCTTATCGACAACGTCTACGTTACAGTTTAAAGGAGTGAAAGCTTTGAGTCGAAGAGCAAAAGACATTTGGATAGGTATCGCGGTGGCAAACGGATGTGGAATCTTCTTTATGCTGTTGACCGCCTATATCATCAAACTAGCTACAGGTGTAGAAGGAATATTGATCTTGTCCGACTTCGTCTTACTTCCATTCATCATGGGCATCATTAATGCTTTTTTCTGGCGAAAACACCGCGTCACAGTTGGTCCGTGTTTTGGATACGCATTTCTTAATCTAGTTGTGGGTTTAATTTATAGTTATTTCATGATGGGCGAGGGCTATATTTGTCTTATTATCGTGGCTCCACTGATTTATCTCTTTATTTTACTTGGGGTTCTGATGGGTAAACTGATGTTCAAATGGAACCAAACAACGTTAAACGTCAGTATTCTTGGGGCGATGACCGTTCTCGTATTTACAAATATCATCACAGCCGAACCTGGTGAAAGCCAGGTTACCGACCGAATTCTCATACATGCGAAACCCGAAGTCGTATGGCAAAATGTCACGGCATTTTCACCCATTACGTCAGAGCCTGACTATTGGTTATTTAAAATTGGCTTGCCAAGCCCCATTCAATCCACGGCAGAAGGCCATTATGTCGGCGCAGAGCGTAAGTGTATTTTCAGCAACGGCATTGTATTCGATGAGAGAATCGTAGAATATGAAGAAAACCGAAAGCTAACCTTCGCGATTACGAAGTTGCCTGACGATCCAGAAATTTTAGGGCATATAAGCTTGTCTAAAGGACAATTCATCCTAGAAGATAATGGTGACGGGACTACGACATTAGTAGGCACAAGCTGGTATGATTTAAAGGTGAAGCCATCCCTTTATTTTGATATGTGGACGAAAAGCATCATTCGCAATGTGCATCTCGAAGTTATGGAGCACATGAAAGAGTTAGCGGAACAAGTGTAGGAAGCAACTCATTGTGACAAAAAAACACCCCTACACACGAGCTCGCATTTGCGGCTCCATATAGAGGTGTTTTTTATTTATACATCGCGTTCATCACACGATTCGCACACATGTTACTTCGCAAAAATATGATTCCCAATCTGTAGCGTCTGTTGACGAGTCCAGATCCATGAGCTTGTCGCTGTTTTCGGGTTGAAATAGTAAAGCGCGCCACCCGTTGGGTCCCAGCCGCGAACAGCCTCTAAGGCAGCTTTATAAGCTTGACTATCCGGCGTTAAATTATATTGGCCATCGCTGACTGCGGTAAAAGCACCAACTTCGAACACGATGCCTTGAATGGTATTCTCGAACTGACTGGATTTTAGTCGGTTCATAACAACCGCTCCAACAGCTACTTGACCCTCATAGGATTCTCCGCGTGCCTCACTATAAATGACTTTAGCCAGCATATCGAGCTCTGCTTGATTCACTGTGAATTTACGCAAGTACTCCCACGTCTTCGCACCAACGATCCCATCCACGCTAAGTCCATAATTCGTTTGGAAGTTACGAACTGCCGCGGCTGTAATCGGACCATATTTTCCATCTATAGAAGGCTCATAAATGCCTAAAGTTTTTAGTCGGAATTGTGCGTCCCATACGTCACCATTTTGTGTACCTTGCTTTAAAGTCGTAGCTTCTGCTGCGGATGCCTTCGGGCTCCACGTACCTGCATTCATCCCTAAACCAAAGGAAGCTACGAGTGCGACTACGACTAGTTTTTTAATCAACATCATCTTCATCTCCCCTTTCGCTTTCCTCAGTATAAGTGCCAGTATACCTCGTCTCAACCCGCAGTTTTTGGAAATGTAAGTCAATCTCTTGGGGCTCTAAGGGTTGAGCAGGGTCATTTTTTTATTAAAACGAGCAAATTAATCATTGTTATTCCCATAAATAGGAAAAAGCCCGAGACTGCCATGAAGGCAATCCCGAGCTTTTTTTGTGTGTTTGCTGGTTATTGAGTGTATATAATTAGTTTTTGTTTTCCGCAAGAATCGAACGAAGAACGGTTTGCAGGATACCACCGTTACGGTAGTAGTCTACGTCTACCAAGCTATCCAAACGCACAAGAGCTGTGAATTCGAAGCTAGTGCCATCTTCACGAGTTGCAGTTACTTTTACTGTTGAACCTGGTTGTACGTCGTTGCTAAGGCCAGTGATGTCGAAAGTCTCGCGACCCGTAATTCCTAGCGTTTTCCAGCTTTCGCCGTTAACGAATTGAAGTGGAAGAACACCCATTCCAACAAGGTTACTACGGTGGATACGCTCGAAGCTTTCAGCGATAACTGCTTTAACGCCTAGCAAGAAAGTACCTTTAGCTGCCCAGTCACGGGAAGATCCAGTTCCGTACTCTTTACCTGCGATAACGACAAGGTTTTGGCCTTCAGCTTGATACTTCATGGAAGCATCATAGATGGACTCGACTTCGCCAGTTGGCAAGTAAGTTGTAACGCCGCCTTCAGTTCCTGGAGCCACTTGGTTACGAATACGAATGTTCGCGAACGTACCGCGCATCATCACTTCGTGGTTACCACGACGGGAACCGTAGGAGTTGAAGTCTTCTCTTTTTACACCATGGTTGATCAAGTATTGGCCTCCAGGGCTGTCTACTTTGATGTTTCCAGCAGGGGAGATGTGATCCGTTGTTACGGAATCGCCCATAAGTGCTAGTGTTTTGGCGCTGCGGATATCTGCGATATCATCAAGAACGGTACCTAGGTCTGTGAAGAAAGGAGGCTCTTGGATGTATGTGGAGTTCGTGTCGAACTCGTACAGATCGCCTTCTGGAATTTGAATTTGGTTGAAACGCTCATTCGCACGGAATACATTGCTGTATTTGTCGCGGAACATGTCAGGGCTCATAGCTATGTTAAGAGCATCTTGAATCTCTTGGTTTGTAGGCCAGATATCTTTCAAGTAGACAGGTTTGCCAGTGTGGTCATTACCGATTGGATCTGTCGCAAGATCGATGTTCACAGTACCTGCAAGAGCATAAGCAACAACTAATGGAGGTGATCCAAGGTAGTTCGCTTTTACTTGTGCATGCACGCGGCCTTCGAAGTTACGGTTACCGGAGATAACAGCAGCAACGGTCATATCGTTGTCGATAATCGCTTTGCTTACTTCGTCTGGAAGCGGACCGGAGTTACCGATACAAGTTGCACAGCCGTAACCAGCAACGTGGAAGCCAAGAGCTTCTAGGGACTCAAGAAGGCCTGCTTTAATCAGGTACTCAGTAACAACAAGGGAACCAGGTGTCAAAGAGCTTTTTACGAAAGCTGGTTTTTTCAAACCAAGAGCTACCGCTTTTTTCGCTACGAGACCAGCACCGATCATAACGCTTGGGTTGGATGTATTCGTACAGGAAGTAATCGCCGCGATGACGACTGCGCCAGTACCCATTTTAACGGTTTCGTTTGGATATACAACATCAACAACTTCAGCCACTTTCTCTTCCGTCAAGCCGTATCCGCCTTTTTCGATCGGTGTACGGATGATAGCGTTGAAAGATTCTTTCATGTTCGTAAGTTCTACGCGATCTTGCGGACGTTTAGGACCAGCTAAGCTTGGAACTACCGTGCTAAGATCAAGCTCAAGAACATCTGTGAACACTGGATCTGGTGTGCTGTCTGTGCGGAACATGCCTTGTGCTTTGTAGTAAGCTTCAACAAGCGCGATTTGCTCTTCCTCACGGCCAGTAGCACGCAAGTAGTTCAATGTTTCGTTATCGACAGGGAAGAAACCGATTGTTGCGCCGTACTCAGGAGCCATGTTCGCAACTGTTGCACGGTCAGCCAAGGAAATGTTGCTTAGTCCAGGACCGAAGAACTCAACGAATTTACCAACAACGCCTTTTTTACGCAAAATTTGAGTAACTGTCAACGCCAAGTCAGTCGCTGTAGCGCCTTCTGCCAATTGACCAGTCAATTTGAAACCAACAACGTCTGGAGCGACGAAGTATAGAGGTTGACCAAGCATACCAGCTTCCGCTTCGATACCGCCAACGCCCCAACCTACAACACCAAGACCGTTGATCATCGTTGTATGGGAGTCTGTACCTACGAGGGAATCCGGGTACACGACAGTTTCGCCGTCAATTGTTTTCGTTGCTGCAACAGATGCCAAGTACTCCAAGTTAACTTGGTGAACGATACCTGTTGAAGGTGGCACTGCACGGAAGTTATCGAATGCTGTTTGTGCCCAACGCAAGAAGCGGTAACGCTCTTCGTTTCTTTCGAATTCTAAGTTAATGTTCATTTCGAGTGCATCCGGGGAACCGAAAGCATCAACCATGACAGAGTGGTCAATTACAAGGTCAACAGGAACTAGTGGGTTAATACGTCTAGGATCTCCACCTTCACGAGCCATAGTCGCACGCATTGCCGCAAGGTCAACGACGACTGGAACGCCTGTGAAATCTTGAAGAACGATACGAGCAGGAATGAAAGGGATTTCTTTGTTCTCATCGCGGCCTTCAGCCCAGCCAGCGATTTGTTTCACGTGCTCACTTGTAATCGCGCGACCGTCAAATTGACGAATAGCAGCTTCAAGCAAAACGCGGATGGAAACAGGAAGATTGGTGATCGTGCCGTGACCTTGGCTTTCAAAGTCAGGAAGGCTGTAATACTGGAACGATTTCGTGCCGACAGTTAACTGCTTGCGCACAGAAAAAGAGTCCTTATTGGACATAGGTAGTTCCTCCTCAAATGATAATATCTAACCATGCCATCGAATTTCATCTAGTGAAACTCGATTTCATAATTCCCTCTACCTCAAGTATAGCGCTTCGCCACGTGTGAGTAAAGATTAATTTCAATCATTTTTACCATCAAAATGTCATATATTGAATCAATTCAAAGCAATTCGGGCTTGTCCTAATGAAACCTATTCCATGCCTTAATAAAAGCTAAGGAGGGATACCAAGATGTCCTGGAAAACAGCGCTCTACAATTACGTTCATGCGAAAAATCAGGCTGAGCTTGAGGGCTCATCCGCACCCTTGGAAGCATTTGTCTCGGACAGCGCTTATGTACGGAAACAGGATGTCAAGGTGCGAAGGCTCCTGAACAGTTACCGAGAACGTGACGCTAAGCTGCTGCGCGGAGAAACCAAGCTCCGTATGCAAGGTGTTAAGGAATTGCCATATGGTATTATTGCGGATATCCAGTTGCATCGGTTTTTGACCTATCAAATTGGTTTGATAGAACATCAGGAGGAGCGTATAGAATCAGAACGAGTGATCATTGAGCAAAATGTTTCAGGCTGGAAAGTTCAAAGTGCGGAGCTCGTACAAAGCGAAAAGTCTCAGCCTAGCCGCGGCCGCAGCTTCCATTTGTCAGAGAATGAAACGTTCCTAGACACCCAGCGCAGCTCACCATCTCTTCCTTATATCAATCCTAGTATACGCAATACGAGTGGTCTGGAATCCGCTCACCGCAAAATCATTTATAATCGTCCCAAAGCCGTCCAATATGCGGAAAAATGGTGGCAAACACCGAATCCTAGTTATGAGTATTTTGAAGTAGATTGCACGAACTATGTCTCGCAATGCCTCTTTGCAGGCGGGGCTCCAATGGACTATACTGGGAAAAGGGAATCGGGCTGGTGGTATGCTGGCAAAAAAGGAAATCAAGAGCTTTGGAGCTATAGTTGGGCAGTAGCCAACAGCTTGCATCATTACCTTGAGCGTCCACATAAGCATGGTTTGACAGGTACAGTCGTCAAGGACGCTTGGGAGCTACAGCCAGGAGACACCATCAGCTATGATTGGGATGGCGACGGCCGTTTCCAGCACAACACAATCGTTATAGGTAAAGATGCCAATGGGATGCCGCTCGTTAATGCGCATACCTTTAATAGCCGTAATCGGTACTGGGCATACAAGGATTCACCTGCTTGGTCAGAACGGACGAAATACATGTTCATTCATGTTGCTGATGAAATGTAAGATGGCATAGAGATTTGTAAATACTAGACGGAGGTACGTAATGAGCCGCAAAATACGAATTGGTTTAATTTATGGAGGGAAATCCGGTGAGCATGACGTGTCTTTGCAAACAGCATTGGCAGTTATGAAAGCTGTGGACTTCACGAAATATGAGATAACACCGTTTTATATATCCAAAAAAGGTGAGTGGAGAAGCGGAACGCCGCTTTTGGGTCCTGCTGAGTCCAAGGAAGCGCTGACCTTCAGTACGGACGATGCTGGTGCTCCAGCTTCCAACGCACTGTCCCCAATTTTCGGCGGTATTCAAACGAAGGGTGACGTAGCTGTTTCTTCTATTACAACCGCTGGAGCGGAGGATCTCGGATTAGATGTCGTATTCCCGCTTTTACATGGAACGTTCGGGGAAGATGGAACGATTCAAGGACTTTTGGAAATGGCGAATATCCCCTATGTAGGTGCTGGTGTACTGGCTTCTGCTGTCGGCATGGATAAAGTCATGATGAAGAAGGTTTTCGCGCAGGAAGGACTTCCACAGTGCATTTTCCGTCATTTTACTCGTACCGAGTGGGAAAAGAACCGCGATTACMACCTCATGGAGCTGGAAACAGCGATTGGTTACCCATGTTTCGTGAAGCCGGCTAACTTAGGCTCAAGCGTTGGGATTTCCAAAGCGAGAAATCAAGAAGAGCTGATCGCGGCCGTTGCTTTTGCTTTCCAATACGATCGCAAAGTGATTATTGAAGAGAATATCGATGCCCGTGAAATCGAAGTTGCCGTTCTGGGGAATGATGAGCCTATCGCTTCTGTCGTAGGTGAGATCGTATCTTCGAACGAATTCTACGATTATAAAGCCAAATATTTGGACGGTAAATCAGCGATGATTATTCCTGCCGAGATTTCGCAAGAGATATCGGATGAAGTCAGAGCGCTGGCGATTCGTGCGTTCTTGGCGGTGGATGGCAGCGGGTTGTCACGTGTGGACTTTTTCCTAGGCAAAATCGATCAGAAAATCTATATCAATGAAATCAATACGATGCCTGGCTTCACCCCATTCAGCATGTACCCATTGCTATGGCAAGAGACAGGTAAACCTTATAAAGAGCTGCTGGATGATCTCATTCGTTTGGCGCTTGAGCGCCATGCAGCTAAACAAAATATCCAATATTCTTTCGATGCGGAGTAGATAAGCCATGGGATTTCAAACGGAATTCAATTCAGTTTGTAAGTTTAAGTCCGAGCAAGAGCTCTACGAGCTGCTGGAGTATGGCCGCGGCAAAATGGTAAAAAGCGGCTTCCGCGTTTTCCCGACAGGCCAGAAGGTTATCGCGTACACGCCTGAGAACCAAGCGATCGCCATCGTGCGCATCGTTGCCTCCATCGCGGAAATCAATTTCCAAGGTGACGAGGTTACACAAGTGGAAATGGAGCTAATCCGGCGGTTAACCGAGGAAGAAGCTCGCATTCAGACCTCGCTTGCGTTCGAAATGTTTTTCGGAGAGCAAGCTTAAAGAAGCACCGACCTTTCGAGGGTCGGTGTTTTTTGTATGTTAGGGCCTTTGGTCAAGCGATGCTTATTTCATATGGCCTGCTGATGTGTGGCATGCTGGTTGCAAGTTGAGATGGGAATGTGTAGAAGTAGGTGTATGTTTTGCTGAGTTAGAAAAGAAGTAATCGGGTAGGAATTTCGTGGAATTATCCTGTCGCCTGATAAATAGATGGATTTTTTACAGTTAATAATCTAGATTTTCCGAATAAAAACAGAATAGATGGACAACCTCCAGTTAATTTTAACCATTTTACCCGATCTGAACAAAAAAGGCAGTTTTACCTACATATTTTACAGTTAATTCGAGTGTTCGAAGAAATCCCTTCAAAATAGCTGTACTTTTTCCAGTTAATTATATTTGCGAATCGCTTGAGCCTTTTCTGGTATGTACACCTTTTCGCAAGGGTAATCTAATACAATCCATTTGCAAACGAACCTGGAGGTTAACCGAACATGCTTATTCGCCTAGGATACGTAGCCATGTCCACTGTGGTAAAGAATGCTTCCCCGTCCAAGACGATGACGGCAACAAACTTCAGCAAGCTGCTCGATCGCGAGGCAGCTATTCGCAAGCTGCAGCGCATCGGCGCTGAGAACTTACATAATACGCTCCGTCTGCTCAAACATAATCGTGCTCATGATATCATGGTGTTCAGATTTTCCTCACGCTTCATTCCGCTGATTGGTCACGAGATGCTGGGTGATTGGGATCCGATCCCTGCCTTATCGGCAGAATTTGAGGAACTTGGCAGCTACGCCAAGCAGAATAACATGCGCGTCAGCTTCCATCCCGATCACTTCACCGTGCTCAGTACCGCGAGAAAGGATGTGCTCCAGAAATCGGTCGAAGATTTGGAGCGTCACTCCGCCATGCTAAACGCCATGGGGCTTGGGATGGAAGCGATGTGCAACATTCATGTTGGCGGTTCCTATGGGGATAAAAGTAAATCCGCGAAGCGATTTGTCCAAAACTTCACCGCCATGCGTATTCCGATTCAACGACGAATCACGCTCGAAAATGACGACAAAACCTTCAATGCTCTAGAGACGCTCGAGATTGCTGAGGAAGTCGGTGCTCCAATGGTTCTGGATGTGCATCATCATACAGTCAACAACAATGGCGAAGACGCAGTCGAGCTGTGGCCGCGCATTCAAGAAACCTGGCTAACGCGTGCGCGCTTGCATCTAGATGAGGCATCATCCTCACTCCCACCCAAAATTCACGTTTCCAGTCCCAAAGGCGAAACAGAACCAAGAAGTCATGCCGACTATGTGGAGGTAGGGCCTTTATACAATTTTCTGAAAGCTATAGCCCCCATCACACCGAAACTGGATATTATGATCGAAGCGAAGATGAAGGATAGCGCACTTTTCAAGCTCATGGAGGACCTCAAGGAACAAGAAGGCGTCACAGCCCTCGATGAAGCGTCGCTACAGCTCTAAATCCCATATTTTTCTTGAATTGTTGGACAAAATGGGGTACTTTGGAAGGTAGATCTAATGACTAACCATGCCATTGTGAGAGGGGCTTCTACGAACCATGAGTCAATTGTTAAACGGAAAAAATATACTTGTAATGGGTGTTGCTAATGACCGCAGTATCGCTTGGGCCATTGCACAATCTTTAGCCGCACAAGGCGCTAATTTGGTGTTCACGTTCGAAAACGAGCGCGTTGAGGAACGCGTACGCAAGCTTGCCGATACGATCCCAGGCTCCACGTTGATGCCTTGTAACGTAACCGTAGATGCAGAAATCGATACTTTGGCTTCTGCACTCAAAGAGAAGTTCGGAGTCGTGCATGGACTTGTTCATAGTATTGCTTTTGCCAAAACAGAAGAGTTGGACGGGCTGTTCGTGGACACATCACGCGATGGTTTCGCGCTTGCGCATGACATCAGTGCTTACTCCCTAGTAGCCGTATCCAAACGCATTTACCCGCTGATGACCGAAGGCGGAAGCATCATGACGATGACGTACCTTGGCGCAGAGCGCGCTATGAAGAACTACAACGTGATGGGCGTTGCCAAAGCTGCGCTTGAAGCTAGCGTTCGTTACCTCGCGGCAGATCTTGGCCAATTCGGTATTCGCGTTAACGGAATCTCGGCAGGTCCGATCCGTACGTTGGCTGCCAAAGGCATCAAGGATTTCAACTCCATCCTGCGTCAAGTCGAAGAGAAAGCTCCACTTCGCAAAACAACAGATACAGCTGAAGTTGGTGATACGGCGATGTTCCTTATGAGCAATTTGTCCCGTGGAATCACAGGCGAAGTTATTTATGTAGACGGCGGATACCACATCGTTGGTATATAAAAGGTTTTATTTTCATAGATAAAAGAAGATAGAAAACCGTACGGCTTTGGTGCCGATACGGTTTTTTTATATGAATTTCCGTGCCAATGTGAAAATGTACGAATAAATTAGGATGAAACGCACTAGTATTAGAAACGTATAATTTACTATACTTAACGTAATATCTAAATTAATGAAAAGAAAGAGTTGATATATATGGTAAATGGTGGCGCGGAAACATTCGTTGTTGGTAGCAAAAGTTTTACAGCTGTAGCCATTAATACGGCAGCTAAGGCAGGTCAGTGGATCAAAACCAAGCTTGGAGATATTAATCATGTGGGGACGAAGTACTCTGCACAGGATTTGGTGACAGAGGTCGATAAAGGTTCCGAGAAGTTGATTCGTAATTTGATTATGACGCATTTCCCTAACCATTCCATCCTTGGGGAGGAAGGCGTAGAGCCAGGACCCGAGGCGTCAGCCAAAGCACTGCAAGAAATGAGCGATGAAGAGTATCTCTGGATCGTGGATCCAATTGATGGCACGACGAACTTCGTTCATGGATTCCCATTCTTCTCCGTGTCGATTGCATTAGCGCATAAAGGTGAAGTCATCGTAGGCGTTGTATATGACCCATCACGCGACGAATTATTCGTTGCTGAGAAGGGGAAAGGCGCTTACATGCATGGCAAAAAGACAGAGGTCTCCGAAGAGGAGACGCTGCTTACCAGTTTAATCGCTACTGGATTCCCAGCTGACCGTGATGGAGCGTTGCCTATTAATATGAAAGGCGTTCAGGCGCTTTCGCCGAAAGTTCGTAACATCCGTGTGGCAGGCTCCGCTGCGCTGCATTTGGCCTATGTGGCTGCTGGGCGTCTTAGCGGCTTTTGGGAAATCGGACTCAATGCTTGGGACATTGCAGCAGGTGCCTTGCTCATTACAGAGTCAGGCGGCCGTGTGACGGATACGGAAGGCAAGCCTTATCATTTGGGCGTTCGTAACGTGATGGCAACGAATGGACGTATTCACGAGGAGCTCCAAAACGAGCTCGCAGTAGCTGAAGCGACAGGATATGTGAAGTGAAAAAAACCTCTTGCAGGTCGTTCCCTGAGGGATGACCCAGCAAGAGGTTTTTTCCTCTATTTGGAACGGAGGCAGCCCGTCGTAAAAGTCTGGTGAAATCCGTTGAAATCCTCTATAATATGAGATATCTCATTTATTTAAACGTTTCAATTAACGGGACACGCGAGTCGTGATCGGAATGGATGGAGTGCTTCTATGTCGGTAAATACAGGATCAGGACCAGATATTATTACGTTTGGAGAAACAATGGCACTACTCATGCCTTCAGGTGGTAAGGGCTTAGAGTACTCATCGGAGCTGCATAGCCTGTTTGGCGGTGCAGAGAGCAATGTGGCGATCGGCATTTCACGTCTTGGCGGTCAGGTAGGTTGGTTCGGCAGACTGGGTAAGGACCCGTTAGGTCGTATGATTTTCAAAAAAATCCGTGGTGAAGGTGTCGATGTTTCCCGTGCGGAATTGACTCCCGATGCGCCAACAGGACTCATGATGCGTGAAGTTCTCATGGGCAAAACGTCCGTTTACTACTATCGCAAAAACTCAGCAGCAAGTCAGATGAGCCCGAAACATTTGGATGAGGCATACATCGCTGGGGCCAAAATATTGCATATTACCGGTATCACACCGGCACTTAGTGAGTCGTGCAGAGAGGCAGCTTTTGAAGCTGTTCGCTTGGCTCGTAAGCATGGCGTGAAGGTTAGCTTTGATCCGAATTTGCGCTTGAAGCTGTGGAGCATCGAAGAGGCGCGTCCTGTGCTGCTGGAGCTGGCGAAATTGGCGGATATTTTCCTGCCAGGCTTGGATGAGCTGAAGTTGCTGTACCAAACCGAAGACTGGGATGTCATCGTGAGCAAGCTGCGCGAATTGTCGGCGGTGTCCATTGTCAAAGGTGGAGAAGATGTGACGTATGTCGTGACGGCGGATACGATTACAACCGTGCCTTACTTCAAAGCAGAGCAAGTCGTTGATACCGTGGGTGCGGGCGATGGGTTTTGTGCGGGCTTTTTGGTGGGCGTGCTGAAAGCGTACGAGTACCCTGAGGCAGTTCGCATCGGGAATTTGGTGGGTTCCATGATCGTGCAGACGGAAGGCGACTGGGAAGGCGCTCCGACGTGGGAGCAAGTGGAAGCGGTACTTAATAACATTAAACATATTGAACGTTAATTGTTTGAAAGACGTTATGAAACATAACTCATATTAGGCTTACACATAGAAGGGAAGATGACCAGTGAAGAAACTTCAATTACTTCAGCAAATTACAAATGAGGGCGTAGTTGCCGTCCTACGCGGAGATACACCAGAAGAAGTCGTCGAAATGGCGGATCAAGCGATCGCCGGCGGTATCAAAGTCATCGAAGTCACGATGACCGTGCCTTTCGCGCTGCGCGCGATCGAGGAGCTTGCGAAGCGCTACTCGAGCACAGCGAAGGACGCGTCCAAGTACGCGATTATCGGGGTGGGCACAGCCCTTGACCCCGAAACGGCGCGTGCCGCGATCCTTAGCGGGGCCGAGTTCGTTGTCGGCCCGTCTTTGAACCCAAGCACGGTTACCCTGTGTAACCGGTATCGTGTGCCGATCATGCCAGGGTGCATGACCATTGCGGATATCCAAGCCGCGCTTGAGCTTGGCGTGGACATCGTGAAGCTATTCCCGGGTAATCTGTACTCCCCGGCGATGATTAAGGCCATTAAAGGTCCGCTGCCACAGGCGAACATTATGCCTACTGGCGGGGTTTCGCTGAGCAACCTCGGCGAATGGATCCAGGCCGGCGCAGTTGCCGTCGGCATCGGCTCCGATTTGACCAGCGAAGCGGTCAAAACAGGAAACTACAGCCTTGTTGCGAAGAAGGCTGCTCAATATATCGAGGCCTACCAAGCGGCCAAGAAGTAGGCATTTGCATGCGCTCCGTCGAAATTAGGACGGAGCGTATTTTTTTGTGCGGAAATGGAGGCAGGGCAGATGGAGCATAGCGGTCAGGCTAGATTATTGCTCAGTGTGAGCAATTTGGAGGCGTCGATAGCTTTTTATAGGAGCCAGCTAGGCTGGGAGTTGCTTGAGCGGGACGAGGGGTGCTGTGCGGCATTGCTGCACATTGGTGATACAGCAGATGAGGCTGTTCTGGTCGTGAAGGGATATGAAGCAAGTGGGGTTCTGAAACGTTGGTTAAGAGCGAATTACAGCGCAGCACAAGCTGGAAGCCTTGTTTACATCGGTGTAGCTTCTGTAACTGACGTGGAGTCGAAATTGCTCGCCAGAGGCTATCAGCAGGCTATAGGGAGTCAGGAATCAGAGCATATTCGTGAACGCCATGTTCCGACCATTGATGGGTATACACTGGTCTACTGGGAAGAGCTATTCCCATCCCATATCGAGATTATGAAGATGTATGAAGCGGGCGTGGAAGAGTTACATCAAGCGATCGACGGCTTATCCGATGCACAGCTTAACTTACGTGAAGTACACGACAAGTGGTCGATTCGTGAGCATGTGCTGCATCTGATCGATTTGGAGCTGATCGCCCTGCATAAAGTAAAATTTGCACTTGCGGAGCCGGGGCGGATGTATACGGGGAATGCGTTTCAACCAGATGATTGGCATCGGGGACTCCACTATGCACAGAGGCCAATCGCTGCCGAAGTCCTGCTATTTGGAGCGGCAAGGCAGCATGTTATTGGGCTGTGCAAGTATCTTCCAGACGCATTAGACCGCACCATACGAACGACGAGTCGGGAAGAATCCGTTGCCCAATTGCTGAAAATGATGGCTGGACATGCCAAGCATCATTTGCGTGCTATCGAGCGAATTTGTGAGCTGCATGGGGTTCGTAGGTAAGGGATACATGCTCAGGGAACTGCCTGCCGCCTAATTCAGCTATAGTAAATCTTTCTATATGTGCCCTATCCCAACTTATGGTAAGTTGGATACAACAAGAAAGTTACCCAAGAAGGCAGTAGGGAGTCGATTAAGTGATTAAGCATCTAAAGGATTGGATTGTAGAGGCGGATATAGCAAGTATGCAAGCGGCCTTGGAGACAGGCTCAGTAACCTCGGAGGAGCTTGTTCGTGTATATCTAGAGCGAATTAACAAGTATGATTCTACAATTAATTCAATCTTAGAAATCAATCCCGACGCGATTCAAATCGCAAAGGACTTAGATCAAGAACGCAAGGAATCAGGGAGCCGAGGGAACTTGCACGGGATACCGATTCTTCTAAAAGATAACATCGATACACACGATAATATGCATACAAGTGCTGGCTCGATTGCGCTGGCGGATTCGTATGCGGCTAAGGATTCATTTGTAGCCGCGAAGCTGCGAGCGGCAGGTGCCGTTTTGATGGGAAAAACGAATATGTCGGAATGGTCGAATTTTATGTCTAGCTCCATGCCTGCAGGATATAGTTCACGCGGCGGGCAAGTGCTTAACCCTTATGGTCCCGGGGAAATGTTCGTGAGCGGGTCTAGCTCAGGTTCGGCGGCTGCAGTAGCTGCAAATCTAGGTGCTGCTTCGATAGGAACAGAGACAGCAGGTTCTATTGTTGGACCGGCAAGTCAGGATTATGTCGTGGGGATCAAGCCTACTGTTGGTCTAGTGAGCCGTGCGGGTATTATTCCGATTTCAAGCAGCCAGGATACCCCTGGGCCAATAGCGAGGACAGTGAAGGATGCTGTTATTTTGTTAGGGACATTAACGGGTTCTGATAGCGAGGACCAGGCTACGTTAGCGAGCAGTAAAGTGACATTACAAGACTACACACCGTTTTTGGATGCGAGTTTTGTGCGACAGGCCAGAATCGGTATACCGCGGCATTACTATCAACATTTGGACAAGGAAAGACTAGCCATTATGGAAGCCGCTATTGCAACCCTAACCATGGAAGGCGCAACAATCGTAGATCCGGTTAGCTTACACGTGGAACAGCAAAACTGGAACAATGACGCCATCACGTATGAATTTAAAAAAGGCTTGAATGCCTATTTATCGCAACTGGCTAAAGACATACCTGTTCACTCTTTGGAAGAGCTGATTGCGTATAACAACAACCATGCAGAGGCTGCTCTGCAATTCGGGCAGGACACACTCGTTCGCTCACAAGAAACGACCTTGACGGAGGAAACCTATCTACAGAAGATACAAGCATATAGGGAACTGCCTCTCCAGCAAGGAATCGACTATGCACTGGATAGGGACGACTTGGATGCGCTCTTGCTCCCAGGAGATGTGGATGGCCTGTATATCGCGGCGCGATTGGGCTACCCGTTGATTTCGGTTCCGGCCGGATATGCCGAAGAGGGAGTTATCGACGCGCGTGGGCAATCGACCAAGGGGCCTTTTGGTGTTGTTTTTTCAGGCAGAGCCTTCAGTGAGCCTACTTTGATCAAAATAGCCTACGGCTTCGAGCAAGCTACCCATCACCGTGTTCCGCCTGATTTAGGATAAGAAGAATGTGAGAGAGCAACATGTTTAGCTTAAAAATACAACAACAGATCTATCCAATAGTGGTACGAAAGTTTCAGGGAGAGTTTAGTCGGAAAAACCAACTAACTCGGAGGAAGCGTAGGGAAGATTCCGAAGCTCTCGCGCATTATTAGCCAAACACAAAGAACCCGAAGACCGTATTTCCTTAGAAATAGGTCGAACGGGCTCTTTGTGTTGGTCCCTCTAACGTGTGGGAGGAGAGGGGGAAATTCTAACTACTTGTTTTCCGCATCATACTCGCTGGCGAATTCGGCCAGGGCTTTCACCTTACCATGTGGTGGATGTTGAGCTTGTTTACGACCCTTCCATGCAGCTTCTTGGCGGCGCTTCGAGTGGCTCATAGCTGAAAACCTCCTGTGGCATGCGGATGGTGTTGCACTAATAAAATGCGATAGATGACTATATTTTATGCAACCATTACACTTGCTTTTACGAAAAAACTCCACCAGACCAATGAAGGTCTGGTGGAGTTGTGTGCAACGATACTATTCTGTAGCAACGGATTGGTCAGCTTGCATGTTGACCGGGGAGATCCGGATGAAGTTAGCTTCTAGATTGCTTAGCAAACCTTCGATTTTCGCTGCGGCTTCGGATTGACCGGAGTTCGCAAGCTCAGCGTGGTATGCCGTGAGCAATTCAGTTAGATCTTTTTTACTTTGAAGGCCAATAGGCTCAAGTTTAACTTTAGCGCCTTTAGCGATACGACGTTCAATAGCTGCTTGATCAAGACCCATTTCTGGCACTAGACGTTGGTAGATAACCCCACCTGTCATACCTGCACAGATCCATGGACCTGGATCGCCCATAACAACGGCACGGCCGTTTGTCATGTACTCGAACGCGAAGCCTTTGAGGTTCGCACGAGCGGCTAGACCACCAAGCTCATCTTGTAGAGGTGTTGTGATCTCGCCGCCGAATACAACGTCAGCACCGGAGAAACGGATACATGCACGAGTATCTGCGCTGCCTTGAATCAAGAACAAACCTTTTTGAGCGCCGTAACCGAATGATTTACCAACGCTACCATTGATGAAGGTATTGTTTTTGCCAAGTGATTTCACGATAGCTACTTTACCACCGAAGGCCATTTTACCAAGACCGTCTTCAGCACCGCCGTGTACAGTAATGTCTACGCCACGCGCGTTGAATGCGGCAAGACCGTTACCTGGAACGGAACCATCGATCAAGTTAAGTGCAACAGATGGAAGCTCATCGTAGCTGCCATTGAAACGGTCTCTTACGCGATGGCTGGAATAACGAGTTCCAAGGATACGGGACTCGGCATCCACTTTGGACCAGTTGCGAACGACAGGACCATCGAACGAAACGGAATCTGGGAAGAATTCCAAGCCTTCTGCACCAGCCGCGATACGGATATCGGACGAAACTGCTGCTTCTTCAAGTGCTCTTGTCTCTTCAGAGATGAACTGAAGTGGAGCTGGGCGAAGAATGTCGGACAGATCAATACGCTCGATGTGGCTGATTTGTTCCAAAAGATCAGAACGGCCAACAAGTTCTTGTAGGCTTTTGAAACCAAGGGAAGCAACGACTTCACGTACTTCTTCACCCATCGAACCGAACAAACGAACTAAGCTGTCTACAGCTAGATCGAATTGACGCGGTACGAAACGGCGAAGACCTTTTTCTTCGGCTTCTTCCATGGAATCGATTTGTGTTGCGATACCAACGTGACAAGTGTCCAGGTGACAACCGCGACATGTTGTACAACCGATGGATTGCATAGCGATACTACCAAATCCTGCACGGTTCGCACCTAGCATAACCATTTTAACAACGTCAGCGCCTGATTTCAGACCGCCATCGGACCATAGCTCAACGCGGTGACGAAGACCAGCTTCAATCAAAGCAACGTGAGCAAGCTTCGTACCAATCTCCGTAGGAAGACCAACGTGCGTCAAGGAGTGAATACGAGCCGCACCAGTACCGCCGTCGAAACCAGAAAGCGTAATAACGTCAGCGCCAGCTTTAGCAACACCAACCGCAATCGTACCGATACCAGGAACAACTGGAATTTTTACGATGATTTTGGCTTTACGACCGCTGCCTTCTTTAAGCTCGGAAATGATTTGCGCCAAATCCTCGATGGAGTAGATATCGTGGTTATTGGACGGCGAGATCAAATCTGAACCGATTGTAGCGTTACGAGCTTCAGCGATTTTCGCTGTAACTTTGGAACCTGGTAAGTGACCGCCTTCACCTGGCTTTGCCCCTTGACCGATTTTGATCTCAAGGAAAGCTACTGCGTTAGCAAGCTCAATGTTAACACCGAAACGTCCGGAAGCGACTTGCGCTCCGCGCGTTCTTTTGTAACGGCCAAGCATATCTTTAATCTCTCCGCCCTCGCCGTTCATGGTAACCATGTTCAGACGTTCGCCGGCTTCAGCGTAGGCACGGAAAGCTGTTTCATTTTGTGAACCGAAGGACATCGAAGAGATCAACATCGGCAAGGAATGACCGCCAATGGAAATATCAACTTGCGACGGATCGAGTGGTTGACGGCCATCGCTGATTGCTTTGAAGCCCGCAATGTGACGAATGGAAATCGGGTTCTTCTTCTCTTCTTCACGCAGTTTGTCGCGGTAGTCGCTGTAAGGAGCAGCTCCTGATGCAGCATCGCCTAGCGCTTTCCACATACGTTGGAAGAAACGGAAGTTTTTCGCTGCTTTCGCTTTCGGATTGATGAAATCTGTGTAACGAGCTTCAGCTTCAGCTTCAAGCTGAGCAAAGCCAGTACCTGCTTTTTCACTACCAAGGTAGTTCACGATATCCAGCACCTCGGAAACTTCCGGATGGAAGCCGATGGAGGAGAAGAAACGTGTATACCCGCGAAGCTCATGAGTACCGATAGTTGAAATGACTTTTTCAAGTCCTTTCGTAAGTGCCGCGTATACTTTACGCGCTGCTGCTGCGTTGCCTTCTTTGTCAGAAGCAGTCGAGAACAGCAAGTAAGGTGAGATCACGTCTGCACCAAGACCACAAGCTACCGCGATATCATGCAGACTGCGAATAGCAGCTGAACGAAGGATCAATGTAACTTGACGGCGCAGGTTGTTGCCGAAACCGAGTTTCTCTGCACGAAGTGCGATATCGATTTTGGAAACAGCAAGGTGCGGATCAAGCCACAAGCGGTCGTTTTGGTGAGCTTCTGCATCGTCCAAGACGAGAAGTACAGAGCCATTGCGAGCTGCAGAGATTGCATCTGCTGCAAGTTGGTTCAAGCCGTCTTTCAGCGAAGTTCCTCTAGCGAAAGTTGTGGAAAGAACAGCTACTTTGTTATCGCCTTGTGCACGGAATTGTGCGAGCAATTGCTCGAATGATGGCTGAGATAGGTTTTCTTCGCTGCCTACACCGTTCGTTCCTTCAAGAACAAGAGGAGCAAGAAGTTCAAGACGAAGGTTGCTATCCACCTGTGCAAATACCGGAAGACGAGCTCCTGCAATAACACGTGTAGAGAAATGCTCCATTTCACGGTCACGGTCAATAGCCGGATTCGTTACTACAGCAACACTTTCTTTAATGAAGTCAGGCACGTTCTGGCGTTCCCACGCAAGAGCGGCATGAGGGGAATCATGACCCAATGAACGAATTGGCTCAGCGCCTGTTTCGGACATGGATTCAATGTGTGAAATACCGTCGCGGTCCCAACCAAATGCACTATACACTTGATCAGTTGTAACAATATTCTCATTAAGCTCAGCTTCGGTATTCGTTTGAGCAGGGTTCAAATAGGAGCGAAGACCGCCAATATTTACACGCTTGCTTACACGCTCATACACGAGGGTTTGAACTTCATGATATGGAATCACTTGAATGTGCTCGCCTGGTGTTAGAACAACACCGACTTTCTCACCTGGTGCGATCGGCTTCGGATCAGCAACCATTTCGCCAACCGTAATAACACCTTGCTCCGATGAGAAGTACAGGGACGTATCACTTTCAACCATCCAAACAGGACGAAGACCTAACGCATCTACGCTGAAAATACACTCGTTACCGTAACGGGAAACGATACCTGCTGGACCTTGTGCAAAGTGGCCCCATACTTGACGGTAGTACACATAAAGATCTTGAAGTTCCGGACGGAACTGTTTCATCTCATTAATAATAGGAGGGAACACCATTTCCATCGCTTCGAAAAGGGACAATCCAAAACGGTGAATGAACGTTTCAATCGTTCTGTTCATGTCTTGGGAGTCAGACCCGCCGCTTACAAGCGGAACGCCAACCATGTCAGCTTCAAGACGAAGTTTCTTCACCGTGTTAATTTCGCCGTTATGTCCAAGAAGGGAGAACGGTTGAACGCGGAAGAAGCTGGACAATGTGTTCGTGGAATAACGGTTATGACCAATCGTTACTTGGGACGCAAATAAAGGATCACGCAAGTCGTTAAAATATTTAGGTAGGATGCTAGCTGCACCTAGTACTTTGTAGGCAGATGTTACATTGCTAAGTGTAGCAACATGCACGTTGTAACGATCTTCAATCGCAATATGCAGTTCATAAAGGTGATCGGCAACTTGACCTTCGGTCTTATTGCTGATGGCTGCAATTTGCCAGAACGTAGGCTCATCGAGCAAACCATTAGCGCCTAAGGAGCCGCTATCAACTAGGTTTTCTTGCTCTAGAATAATGGATACATCATGGGAGGCAAATAGCTCACGAATGCCGTTTTGAATCTCAGTAACAGTCAAATCCAACTTGCGTGGAACAAAGATATGTCCAACAGAAAAACGGTTGTCATAAGCAAGTTTGCTGTCCAGACCCGCATCTGTTAACTTCTTTTCCCAAAGCGCACGTGGAATATCTGTTAGAATACCGCAACCATCGCCTTCACCATTGATAAATCCAGAACGATGTTCCATTTTTACAAGGGCATCAATCGTCTTTTGGATGTTATCGCGGGAAGGATGACCATTCTTCTCAATAATACAAATAATACCGCAGCTGTCGTGTTCGGTTCCTAGTAGATCTTGAAAACGGCCTTCATTACGCATAATTTCATTCATTGCTCTGGTCAGTCGCCTGACCGTCACCCCCCATACAAAATTAAACTCCTCTTGCTTTCGCTTCTTGCATTCTGGCACCGATGAAACTGCTAGCTATCGCATTTCCTAAGGAAAATCCACATTGTGGCTCAAATCCGAAATATGCATAATCATGTATAAAGATGCAATATAACTGAATATCATACCAATTTACAGGAGGTATAACTCTTGCAAATTGGCATAAATCGACACGTAGTAAAGTAAGGCACCACACACAAAAATCCGCATAGTATTTGTAAATCATGCCCTAACTTTCTAGGAAAATACTGTGAAACCGAGCGATTTCTCTAAAAGGGTAAAAGTAATCTTAGAATAGCATGAAAAAGTTCATCCGACAATACTTGCAGACGCAAATCACAAATGTAAGCGTTATCTTTTCTGTATATTGGTGAATAAAAGTATAATTCTAACAACTCATGTAAGGGTATAAAGACGAACGAACTATAATCCATACAGGATCATAGTTCGTTTTTGGGACAATCAGCGTGTTTTCATTATTTGGAAAGCTTGGTCTGCAGCCTCGAGCGTTTGAGCAATATCAGCCTCTGTGTGGGCAATGGTCATGAACCAAGCTTCGTATTTGGAAGGGGCTAAGTTAATGCCTTGCTCCAACATAAGTCGGAAGAAATCAGCGAAGCGTTCGCCATCGGTATCTTGCGCTTCCTCATAATTGGTGATCGGATGATCACAAAAATGAGTAGAGAAGGCGCCGCCGATGCGGTTCAGCGTCAAGGCAATGCCATGGCGGGCGGCGGATTCGGAGATGCCATTCGCTAGTGTTGCACCAAGCTGCTCAAGCTTGGTGTAAACCCCCGGCTGCTGGAGCACCTCCAAGCAGGCGATACCGGCGGAGATGGAGGCGGGATTTCCCGCCATCGTGCCGGCTTGATACGCAGGTCCGAGCGGCGCGACCTGCTCCATCACTTCCTTGCGGCCCCCGTAGGCCCCGATCGGCAGCCCGCCGCCGATCACTTTGCCGAGGGCCGTCAGGTCCGGTTCGACTGCGGCGAAGCGCGCCGCCGTCGCGGGGCCTCCCTCTAGAATAGGGAGGCCATCATAGGTCTGTGCCGTTCCGTAATGGAATCGGAACGCTGTGATGACCTCGTCGTAGATGACGAGGGCGCCGTGCTTGCGAGCAGCAGCGCAGAGCTGCTCGAGGTAACCGGCATGGGGCATGACCATGCCGAAGTTGCCGACGATGGGCTCGACCATCACCGCGGCAATGTCTTCACCCCAGCGCGCAAGCGCGGCCTCTAGTGCCGGGATGTCGTTGAACGGCACGGTGATGACCTCTTGCGCGATGCTTGCCGGCACGCCTGCGCTGTCCGGCGTGCCTAGCGTGGACGGCCCGGAACCGGCCGCAACCAGCACAAGATCCGAGTGGCCGTGGTAGCAGCCGGCAAACTTAATGATCTTGGTGCGCTTCGTGAACGCGCGCGCCACGCGAATCGTCGTCATCACGGCCTCGGTGCCGGAGTTGACGAAACGCACTTTGTCGAGCGAGGGAATCGCCGACTTCAGCATTTTGGCGAACTCGATCTCGAGTTCGGTTGGGGTGCCGTACAGCGTGCCGTTCTGTGCGGCGCGGATAATCGCTTCGGTCACGTGCGGATGCGCGTGACCGGTAATGATCGGGCCATAGGCGGCGAGGTAGTCAATGAAGCGATTCCCGTCTACGTCCCAGAAGTGTGCGCCTTGCGCACGCTTCATGAAAACGGGGGCGCCGCCGCCAACGGCTTTGAATGAGCGGGAAGGGGAATTGACCCCGCCGACGATGTGTTTCAGTGCTTCTTGATAGAGGAGTTCGGATTGCTTGCGTTCCATGACGATATCATTCCTTTATATGTAGTAGTGGTTGAATTTTTTAAATAGCGGCTTGCGTCAAGCTAAGGGGAACGAGAGGACGCATCGCCCATCGCGACCATCGGCCCCGTCGCACCATCGAGACCCCTCACACCAATTCGGCCAGCTAACAAATTACGAATGACAAAATTCCATTTTTGTCATTAACGATAATTTTCATTAGCTATACACCGCCCCAGCGAGCAGGTTCGTAATGACGGAATCTGAGATGGGATCGGAGAGCCTTGGGTCTTGGCGATTCGTATTCGGGCAGCTAACAAATTACGAATGACAAAATTCCATTTTTGTCATTAACGATAATATTCTAAAGCTATATACCACCCTAGTGAGCAGCTTTGAAGTAACGGAATCTGGCCATAAGGCATTCGTTCCACTCGGTGCGAATGCTCGCTCATACAAAAAATAAGAGTGGATACCCACTCTTATTATCCGTGTTTCATGCTATGCTCTCACATGTTCCTATTTTACCGTTTTCCCAGCAACCTTCGGCGTTGGAGAAGGTGACGGCTTGGTTGGTCCTGTATCAGCTTCAGCTATACCCGCAAAAAGGTCTTTCATATACTTTTGAAGCTTCAGCTTATCCGCTGTAATGACAGAGGCGCCGCGGATTGTTTTCTCCATCAGTAAGTCTGATGGGGGAAGCTGTGAAGTGATGATACCGTCAGCTTTGGCTTCATAACCAAGGCTTCCAAGCTTGAGCATGTCCGTAACGCTAAGATTCGTATCAATATACGGATCGATTGCATTTAGAATGCGCGGGAGCTTGATCAGCGATGAAGTGGATTGCATTTTAGCCGCAACAGCTGTCAGGAACTTTCTTTGTCTCTCCGTTCGGGAGAAGTCGGACAAGGCATCATGGCGGAAGCGCACATATTGCAGGGCTGTTTTGCCATCCAGATGCTGCTGCCCCTTTTTCAAATTAATGTCGTACACATGGTCATCTTCGGAGTCGGAATATTTCATATCCTTCTCCACATCAATATCAATTCCGCCAACCGCATCGATCAATGCGATGAAACCTTTGAAGTCGGTGTACACGTAATATTGAACGGGAATGCCAAGCAAATCGCTAACGGTTTTCATGGCCAAATTAGGACCGCCAGTCGTAATCGCTGTATTAATCCGATCTTCGCCTTCGCCGGGGATTTTCACGTAGGTGTCCCGCAGAATCGAGAATAGATGAGCCTTCTTCGTGACCGGATCGAGGGAGGCTAGCATAATACTGTCTGATCTTGGCAACTCATTCTTCACCATGCCACGAGAATCGCCGCCTAACAGCAAAATGTTCACCCGCTGCTTGCTTTCCCATTTCGGTGGTGTGTATTTATCTCCATCCTTCAACACGCTGCTCGGGATTAAGCTTGTGCTTCCACTACCTTTTCCATCACTATTGTCTGATTTATGAGAGATATTATTAGCGAAGCTGTAGAAGGCGTAAGAATAATAGCCGGCGACCACCAAAAGCAGCATGACGATCAGGAGCATGGTCCGTTTGAAGATTTTCATACTATGTAAGCTCCTCTCCAAGGTAAAATGCAGCGATATTTAAAGGCAAATAAGATACCTGTTAATCTGTACTTTTTTTTCTTACAGAATTGGGGTATTATGAGCTTGTTGTACGGTTGTATGAAACATCATTATGATCCATATTATAGATGCTACGAAACTTCGATAGCAAGTTGTGACGAATGTTGCCGTAATCTGTAACCGAGACGACGAAGTCAGGGGGGAAGACGCATGTTAGCCATAGATGTTCAAATGCTGCGCAAAGAATTTCAAGTTCAGCAAAGCCGCGGTGGCCTCAAGGGGGCCATGCAAGATTTATTCAAACGTGAGTATAAGCAAATTACAGCTGTGAAGGACATAAGCTTTCAGATTCCTAAAGGTGAAATTTGTGGATATATCGGTGAAAATGGTGCTGGGAAATCGACGACGATCAAAATGTTGACGGGTATTCTCGTACCTACGTCCGGTCACATCAAAGTGAATGGCTATGTGCCTTTCAAAGAGCGGGAGAAATTCGTCGCTGGGATCGGTGTTGTTTTTGGTCAGCGCAGCCAGCTCTGGTGGGATATTGGTGTTGTTGAGTCGTTCCAGCTGTTGAAAAAGGTGTACCGTGTGTCCGAAGCCGATTACAAAAAACGCCTCGACGAGCTCGTCGATCGTTTGCAGCTGTCGGATCTTCTATCACGACCTGTCCGTAAGCTGAGCTTAGGTCAGCGGATGCGCTGTGAATTAGCGGCTTCCTTGCTGCATAATCCTGAAATTTTATTTCTGGATGAGCCAACCATCGGCCTCGACATTGTTGTAAAAACAGAGATCCGCGAGTTTCTGAAATCACTCAATCAGCGATACGAGACGACAATTCTGCTGACAACGCATGATTTGCAGGACATCGAAGCATTATGCTCCCGTGTTATTATGCTAGATGACGGCCGAATTATTTATGATGGCGGTCTGGAAGAGCTGAAAGCCAGATGGGGCAAAGGAAAAGAAGTTGTGCTGCAGTTCGAGCATCCAACAACGTTAGCACGACTTCAAGAGTTGACTCTTGGCTTGGATGTAGCTTGGCAGCTTGAGAATGAGCTATCCGCCAAGGTGTTCATTCCTTATGAAAGAGCGAATATCTCTGATGTGTTAAGCCGGGTCGTTGGCGTGCTGCAAATCCAAGATATCAAGATTAATGAAACGAATACGGATGATATTGTCCGTGAAATTTATAAATCAGGCTCGGCCGAAGTGAAACGTTTGGAGATTGATCAGCCAGAGGGAGTTACGATCCATGCATAAAGCTTATATAGAAGTTATACGCATGCGATTTCTCATGATGCTCGCTTATCGGGTGAATTATTACAGCGGGATCCTGATCTATGCGCTTAATATTGGCTCGTACTATTTCGTATATAAAGCAATTTATGGCGATCAAGCTGTCATCGGTGGTCTTACCCTCGGTCAAATGACAACCTATGTGGCGATTTCCTGGATGGGCCGTGCTTTTTACTTCAATAACTTAGATCGTGAAATTGCGAACGAGATTCGGGACGGCAGCGTAGCGATTCAATTCATCCGGCCTTACAATTATATTTTTGTGAAAATGATGCAAGGCTTAGGTGAAGGTGTATTCCGTCTTCTGCTTTTCACGACACCTGGCATGATCCTGATCTGGCTTCTGCTTCCGATTCAGTTCCCAACAGATCCAAGCTTGTGGGTCATCTACTTAGTGATGTTGTTCTTCAGCTTTCTGATTAATACGCAGTTGAATATCATTACGGGTTTGTTTGCCTTTTTCCTCGAAAATAATGAAGGCCTTATGCGCATGAAGCGCGTAGCGGTGGACCTTTTTTCAGGGCTCATTATTCCGATTTCATTCTTCCCAGGATGGTCCAAGTCCATTCTGGAGTGGCTGCCCTTTCAGGCGATCACTTATCTACCCAGCGCAGTGTTTACCGGTAAAATAACGGGCAACGCGATACTCCAAAACTTTGGCGTACAAGTACTCTGGTTCCTGCTCCTTATTATTCCGATCTATGTGCTGTGGGTAAAATCCAAAACACGTCTATTCGTACAGGGAGGGTAACGCATGTTCTATATCACCCTCGTTTTCGATTATTTCAAAAACTACATGAAAACAAGGCTCACCTACCGATCCGATTTTTGGATTGAAGTGCTGTCCGACTTGTTGTTCAATGGGTTGAATCTATTCTTCATTCTTGTCGTCTTTCTGCAAACGCAATCGTTAGGCGGCTGGAATCAAGAACAAATTTTGTTCATCTACGGTTATTTTATGATCCCATATGGCATATTTATTTCCTTTTTTAATCTGTGGGGCTTTAGCGAGCGCTACATTGTCAAAGGGGAAATGGATCGTATCCTAACGCGGCCGGCATATAATCTATGGCAGCTTATGCTCGAAAATCTCGATCCTGCTTCCATGTTCAGTGCATTGGCAGGTTTGGTCGTTATGATCTACTCCTGGGTGCAGTTGGATCTGCCGTTCCACTGGCATGATCCGCTGATCTTCATCGTCATGGTGGTAGGCTCGATCCTTATTTATGCAGGAGTATACATCTCACTGACCTCCTTAGCCTTCTTCTCCGACGCGCCAACAGGCATCTTGCCATTGATTTGGAACATTCAGAACTATGGTCGTTATCCAGCGACGATTTACAATAAGCTGCTCAGAAGTATTCTGACATGGATACTACCGTTTGCTTTTGTTGGCTTTTATCCAGCCGCCTATTTCATTGATCCAGACAACTGGAAGTGGTTCGCTTTGCTAACCCCTGTGGTTGGTATTGCGTTCAGTGCGCTGGGCATCACAGTGTGGAACATTGGCGTGAAGCGCTATCGCGGTGCAGGTTCATAGCTCTAATCATAAGGCCGTCCTACAAGGTAAATAACCTTGCGGGACGGCCTTATATCATTTAGCTGGCAGAAACTTTGAAAAAACATCATTCACTATCCAAAATTGTTTCGGAAGGAGATTCTACGCTTGGGAGCGACTGCTCAATAGACGCGGTCGAAATTCGCCGTTTCGGCGCCTTCTTCGCCTTCGAGCAAGTCAAATCATACTTGCGGCCATTGGCTCTGCCGAATCGGACGATTTTGCGGATGATGGTTTGATCCGCGAGCTTGGTGAAGGGACAGGGATCAGGTCGCGTGTTCACCTCGAGGATCCATGGCTTTAGCTGTTGATCGACGGCGATATCGATGCCGAGTTCATTCATGGAGGGAAAGGAGCGGCTTATTTKACCTGCGGTTAGGTAGGATATTCTTTCCATCTCGCGAGTAAGAATAGACGTTGCTTGGACACCGAATCGGGGTGCCAAGAGGTCATGAGGACTGTAGATCGTGCCCCCTTGACTGCCATTGGTGACAGCTTTCTGTGGGTGAGCGACCCTGGCTGCCGTCCCCGTACATTCCCATTTCCCCGAGGGGTTTCGCTGAATCATGACACGAAAGTCATAGGGATTGCCCTCATGCGTCAGCACGTGAATACCTTTCTGGATGAGATAGCGCTTGGTGCCGCAGCGGTGCCCCAGGGACTGGTACAACTTTTCAAATGTCGGAAAACGGTAAATGTTCACCCCGCTTTGATAGCGATAGACTCCTCCTCGTTTCTCAACGCGCATAACGCCTATCCCAAGGGAACCGATGTCGGGTTTAACATAGAGCATACCGTGCTGGGTGAGCATGGCAGATAGTCTACTGCGACCAAAAGGATGCGTAATAGGCACATGCTTGCGCAGTTTTACATTGCGAAGCATGACGCGTGTTTTGATCCATTTGCTTGAAACGGCCTTTAGTGAACTTGTCATGGTGACGATCCTCTCTAACCGAGTTTGGCGTTTCATTATTTCAATATGATATGAGCGACACTGGAGGCGGGTGAACAGGGAAATGATTTAGGCCATTAGGAAAAAAGAACGATGGGCGAGAAGGGCGCATAGAATATGTAGTCAGGTGGAATTTGGGCTACAGGTGCAGTTAGCTGAGAGGAGGAGCCGCACGTCTATGCGCATAAAGGAAGTTATACAAAAGATGAAGCGGCAATTTCCTTGGTTGCTGCCAGGACACGATCAGGAAGAGCTTGCTGAACTACCGCTAGTGTCAGCCGGCTTGTTGGAATCCTATTACTACATTGATACGAATCCATGTCTGCAGGTTGAGGAAATGAATCGGTATCAAACGTCAGGAACAAGTTCGAAGCGGCGGAAGACGATTTTTTACTCCCAATCAGATGAAGAAGCTTATCTGCGAATTAAACTGGACGTTTTCCGAACTATTCTGGAAGGCGCACGTTATCGGACTGCGATGGCAGACATGGGTACGGGGCACGCGGAGGCAACGGCCGTCGAGGTATTTCGCGAGCTCGGCATGGAGGTGGAATCGGTATCCTTTCGGCTTCCGATCGAGGGGCATATTGAGCGGCTTCAAAGCTTTAGACCCGAGGTGCTGTATACGATGCCGTCCATTTTGGATCGGATTATGCAAGCGTCGGAGAATCCTGCGGGCTATGGCATCCAGCATGTCATTCTAGTTGGGGAGATTGCTTCGCCGGGATGGAGACAACGCACGGCTGAAAGACTGGGGATAACCGAAACGCATATCACCGATACTTACGGATCGATCGAAATAGGGACCATTGCCTACTTTTCACACGATTATGGTAGGTATTTGTTTGTGGAGGGCATCATGGCAGAGGGGATCAAAGCAGAGCTGCTAGAAGGCGATTTGGAGCCGCTGCCGGATGAGTTGGAGCAAGTTCTGGTCCTCACCTCAACTGTAAGGGACGCATTCCCTGCACTGCGTTATGTCACCTACGATGTTGTGCGTGATTTGAAAGTCATTGATGTCGAAGGCGTTCCCACGCAGAGCTTTCAGAGCATTGTAAAGCGAATAGGCCCCGACTTAAAACATGGGGAGAAAATTAGTATCTATGACATCGAGGATGTCGTCTATCGTCATCTGCGTGAAGCCAGCGTTCGTGTACAGGTTAGTGGCAATGCATTGACTGTTTATGTCTTCAGTGCACTGGCAACACCAGCCATTCTGAGCAGCATTCGTGCGGATGTGGAAAGCTGCATTCCAGCTATCGGCATGATGATTCAGGCGAAGCTTTTGGATGGTATCCAAGTTATCGGGGGCACCTATGAGGATTCACAGAACCGCACCTCCGTAAAAAATAAAAAGATTTTTTACACGTAAAGGAGGGGAAGCGAATGGAGCTTGAAGGAGGTATTGTCCAAGCGATCGGGCATACGCCGCTTATTCGGCTATCGCGTTTGTTTAAGGATCAACCCTTTGAGGTTTATGGCAAAATGGAGTGGATGAACCCCGGCGGCAGCGCAAAGGATCGGCCAGCTTTGTTTATGCTGCGGGAGGCGATTCGCCGTGGTGAGGTGACGAGCGGGAGTGTCATCGTGGAGTCTAGCTCCGGCAATTTGGCGATAAGTCTCGCTCAACTTTGCCTCTATCTCGGACTTCGCTTCATCTGCGTTGTCGATCCGCGTACGACACAGCAGCATTTGCAAATTATCCGCAGCTTCCATGGGGAGATCGACCTCGTTTCCGTGCCGGATGAGGCGACGGGCGAGTTTCTGCCAGCACGCATCCGGCGGGTAGCAGAGCTGGTGAGTCAAATCCCGAATGCCTACTGGACGAATCAGTATGGAAGTCCAGACAATGCGCTGGCTCATAGCGAGACTACGATGCGGGAAATTGGTGAGCAGTTAGGCGAGGTTGACTATTTATTTTGCGGCGTTAGTTCGTGTGGAACGATTCGAGGGTGCATGGAGTACATCCGCAGTCGCGGTTGGTCGACACAGATCGTGGCGGTGGATGCCGAAGGCAGCGTTATTTTTGGCGGGGAAAAAGGTTCGAGGAAATTTCCCGGACTAGGCGCAGGTGTCACACCTGGCTTGCATCGGCATGATGTTGCGGACAAAGTCATCTACGTATCCGATAGGGATTGTGTGGAGGGCTGCCGCGCATTAGTTCGTGAAGAAGCCGTTCTAGCTGGCGCTTCCTCCGGAGGCGTTATTTCGGCGATACGCAGAATGAGCAGAATGATTCCCTCAGGAGCCGTTGTTGCGGCGATTTTGCCGGACCGTGGTGAACGATATTTGAATACGGTGTACAACGATGAATGGGTTGGGCGAGAGATAGGGTATGCACCGAGTAACTAGCATGGGAGACTAGCGGATGTTGTATTTACAGGATGACCATATCCGAGAGATCGGAATCGATTGGAAGAAGCTAACTGACATCATTGAAGATGTCGTTGCTATACAGGATAACGGGGATTGTGCTCATCCCTTGAAGCCATACTTACGTTTCCGCGATCCGAAAAACCGGATTATTGCAATGCCTGCTTATGTAGGCGGTAACATCAATATTTCGGGCATTAAATGGATTGCGAGTTTTCCAGACAATCGCCTTAAGGGACTTCCCCGGGCTCATAATACGTTGATTCTGAATAAACCGACGACAGGTGAGCCGCTGGCATTTATCCACAGCGGACTGTTAAATGGTCTTCGGACCGCAGCGGTGAGCGGTGTGATGTTGAGTCAATTTGTGATGTTCAGGCAGCCTGACCGTTTACGCATTCACTTAATCGGGTGGGGACCCATTGGGCGGCTGCATCTGGATATGTGTGTCGCTTTATTTGGCGAGTGGATTGAAGAGGTTCGGATTTATGATCTGAATGGTGTCGAGCTGGGGACGATTCCGGCAGCTATTCAGAGTAGGACGCAAGTGATTAATGATTGGCGCACAGGCTATCGCGAGGCGAATGTTATTATGACGTGCACAGTGTCAGCGGAGAGGTACATTGATGAAGCCCCGCCTCGCGGAGCGCTCCTGCTCAATGTCTCCCTCCGGGACTATAAACCGGAAAGCGTTGCTGACGTGAAAACGATCATTGTGGATGATTGGCGCGAAGTATGCCGTGAGCGGACAGATATTGAGCAGCTGCATCACCTGTATGGCTTACAGGAGTCGGACGTACACACCTTAGCCGATGTAGTGCTTCGTGACCAGTTGGCTAGTGTGGAAACGCAGGAGCCTGTTTTTTTCAATCCGATGGGCTTAGGCATCTTCGATGTTGCCGTTGCAGGCTACTATTGGAGGGAAGCGTTGCGGCTACAAAAGGGAGTTACGTTAGAGGGAAGTAAGTATAAATAGCCACGGGTTGTTGGTTTTTCTGGAGATGCGGAACGACGTTCTGATATTTGGCCTAGAACAGCCATTTTTAAAACGCAACGGAACGTGAGGGCGCTATTTCGCTGGAATTGCTGCTTTGTGTGCGCAATTCGAGGAAATAGCGGGTCCTCGTTCCGCAACTATTTGAAATTGCCGAAATTCACTCGAATAGTGGAATGACGTTTCGTTTCTTGGGGACATGCTGCAGGTGGTGAGGGGTGAATGTGAATGTTGGGTGATTACAAAAGTAAACAAGGGGAGTCTCGGAGGCGAGTCGCTGCAACAAAAGCGACTACTTTTTACTCTTATACACATCTATCCACAGAGTTACCCACAAGTCCACAGGGCCTCAAGTCCCTATTGGGCATAACTTAGGCGATGCGTATTAACATATCCACATGTTGAGTTATCCACAGAAAATCGCCTGTGGATTATAAATTCGCTGGTGTGCTGCATGCAACAGTCACTCCTCCCCAACCCCAACCCAACCCAACCCAACCCAACCCAACCCAACCCAACCCAACCCAACCCAACCCAACCCAACCCCGAGCCAAGCTCAGTCGTAGCTGTTACGTATCAACTAACTGGATTTTCTACATCTATTCGAACCGTATTTTACGTTTCTGAGGGGTTAGCTGCATTTCCTCCAGTTAATTTTCAACGTTTGTCCCGTTTCTTCAAATTTACATAAAATTAACTGGAGTTTTTACAGCTATATCGGGAAAACCAGCAAATCCGCGATAATTAACTGTAGGTTATACAGCTAAACACGCGGACAAGCTACTCTAACCACCTCAACCTGTGCCCGCGCGCAGAACAAGCCACCTCATCACCTCAATTCCTCACCTCAGCCACCTCAATTCACGTCTCAGCCCTGCATCCAAAAAATTCTTTCTTCTCTTGTCACAAAACACACGCCAATTTCGCCTTATAGATATAAAGCGAAATTGGAGGATGATGAACATGACTAAATACGACACAGCCGTCATCGGCGGAGGCTTAGCTGGATTCATTGCTGCACTTGAAGTAGCCAAAGGTGGAAGAAGCGTGGTTCTGCTGGAACGTTCGGGACGAATGGGTGGCAGAGCGATGACGAATAAGAAAAACGGTGTGCTTTTCAACCTTGGGGGCCATGCTTTATACCGTGCAGGAGATGCTTTTCGCATTCTGCGAGAGTTGGGTATTCGCATCGAGGGAGGCTCACCTTCTGCGAAGGTCAATGCACTGTGGAACCAAGGGGTCGTGCCAATGCCGGCAACACTGCTCAGCATGATCACATCGAAGCTGCTCACCTGGTCAGGGAAACTGGGACTTCTGCGACTCGTCATACGGTTAACCAAAATGGACGCGAGCAAGGTTGAAAACATACCGCTTAGACAGTGGGCGGAGCAAGAAATTGCGGATCCAATGGTTCGTCATATTTTTTACTCTTTGTGCAGAACGGCAACGTACACATTTGATCCAGATCATCAGCTTGCTGGCCCAGTGCTAGGGCAGGTACAGCGCTCATTAAAAGGAGTGCTTTATATCCACGGAGGCTGGCAAATGATCGTCGATCAGCTCCAACAGAAAGCGATTGATGCAGGTGTCCACATCATAAGCGGTTCCGACGTGAAAGAAATCGTACACGCGAACGGTCAGGTGCAKGGCATCAAACTTGCCCATGAAGAAATGGTAGAGGTATCGCATGTCATCAGCACTGCGTCCCCATCGGAAACCTACAAGCTTGTCCCGAACGCAGACCGAACGATATTGAAACAGTGGAGGGACGAAGCGCGCCCTTCGAAAGCTGCCTGCCTAGATTTAGGCTTGAAAAAGCTCTCCGTTCCAGGTCGAGATGTGGCGATTGCGTTGGACCAACCGATCTTTTTCTCGCATCACACTTTACATGCCAAGCTTAGTGAGGACGGTACACTCGTCGTGCATATGGTCAAATATAACGGATCTGGAGAAAGTAATCCGAAAGAGGATGAGGAAGCCCTTACTGCTGCCATGAATACCCTACATCCTGGTTGGGAGCAAGTAGTCGTAACGAAACAGTTTCTGCCGAACATGACGGTCGTCCATGACACTTTACATGTGGGTAAATCCAATCTGCAAACAGGTCCAGCCGTTGAAGGCATTCGAGGACTCTTTGTAGCGGGTGACTGGGCAAGTCATGGCGAAATGCTCGCGGATGCCTCGGCGGCAAGTGCTAGACGTGCGGCTCAAGCTATTTTAAAAACGCCTCAGTTCGCTTAGAATTATCCTATTACAGATACCAGTAGATCGGGAGGTGTGACAAGATGGAGATCACAGGGGCAGAAGCTTCCGAGCAAATCTATCTGAGCTATAGACCGTTAATGTTTTCACTAGCGTATCGCATGCTGGGAAGTGTGATGGATGCGGAGGATGTGGTGCAGGAGGCATTTCTGTATGCCAATGAGACGAATCTGGAGCATGTTCACAATCCCAAGGCTTATCTATGCAAAATTGTGACCAACCGCTGCATCGATAGCCTGCGCTCCGCCAGCAAAAAACGAGAGGTGTACGTCGGGCCATGGCTGCCGGAACCACTGATGACGACAAGCGCGACAAGTGCAGATCATCAGATCGCACCAGATCTCGCGTATACGCACAAAGAATCGCTATCCACCGCGTACCTTTTGCTTCTGCAGCAGCTGTCTTGGGTGGAGCGAGCGGTATTCCTGCTTCGTGAGGTCCTGCAATATGACTACGATGAAATCTCCGAAATTGTTGGCAAAAGCAGCACGAATTGCCGTCAAATTTTCCGCCGAGCTAAGAATGCGATTAGCCTCCCGCCGGAGCGGGTGAGTGAAACGAAACAAACGACAGCGATCGTGGAACAATTCGTACACGCGTTAGTGTCAGGGAATATCGCTCAACTGTTAACCATCGTGAAATCCGATGCCATTCTATACTCTGATGGTGGTGGCAAGGTGAATGCGGCGATCAACCCTATTCAGGGAGTGAAACGAATTGCCAAGTTTTTATCTGGCGTTTTGGCCAAATTACCGGAGGACTATCGCTTTACCTTAACGACAGTGAACGAACAAATAGGCATTGTTGCGTATGTGAATAATCAGCCTAATAATGTGATGACATTCCATCTAGAGGAGGGGCAGATCAAGGCTTTCTATATCGTCGTGAATCCTGATAAATTGAGGCACATTGCAACATGGCAAACGGAAGCGTGAGGTCTTAATCTTAGATTATAGAAAGCTGCTAAGGAGTCATTACGATTCGTGGCAGCTTTTTTTCGTTTGATGTCATCCAGTGAATGTCGCATAATGGGAGGAAGTCAAGAGTTGCCTAGCAAGACGAGAAAGAGGAGAGAGCCGTATTGAAAAAAGTAAGTGAAACGGCAGTAACCAAGCGTAAGGCACCAGCCTTCTCGCTGCCTGCCTCCAATGGAGAGAAAGTTTCTTTAGCCGATTATAAAGGGCGTAAAGTTGTTATTTATTTTTACCCACAAGATAATACACCAACCTGTACCCAGCAATCCTGCGACTTTCGAGACTACAACGGGAAATTCGCGGAGTTAGGTGTAGAAGTGATTGGTATCAGCCCGGATGAGCTGAACTCGCATGACAAATTTATTGCGAAGTACGAGCTGCCGTTCCTCCTGCTTTCAGACACCAATCATAAGGTAGCAGAGAAGTATGGGGTATGGGCGTTGAAAAAGCTGTATGGCCGCGAGTACATGGGCATTATTCGATCAACGTTTCTAATTAACGAGAGAGGTTATATCGTAAAAGAATGGAGTAAAGTGAGAATTAAGAATCACGTGCAGTCTGTACTGGATGCTGTGATAGAAATGAAATAGGCTGCTTCTAATCTCGTATTCGTCAACTTATTTTTAGTAGAGATACGCGGAACAGTTTCTTCCATATAAAGGGATGATAAGTCCCAAAGCGATGCTTCTCCTTACGGAGAGGGATCGCTTTTTTTGTGTCATACTCTCGCTCCTCGGCCCATATAATCTATCAGATGTCAAAATGATAGAACATGCGGAGGGATCATCGGATGCGCTCACAGGTACAAACCCCAAACAACGGACGACTACGATTTCAAATCATGATGGTTGTTGTTTTACTAGTTTCACTCTTGGTTGGCAGCATGCCAGCCAAAGCCGCGGACAATGAAGGGGATCCGTCCGTACAAGAGGCGTTTGGGCAGCTTCAAGCAGGGAAGCGACTGAAGAGTGAGAGGACTTACGTAACACCGGAGCAGCCTACTGTATATCTGACGTTTGATGATGGTCCTAGCAAGTTGACGAATCAGGTGCTGGATATTTTAGATAAAGAAGATGTTAAAGCAACATTCTTCGTACTTGGTGAACAAGCGAAAGCGCATCCTGCTGAACTCAAAAGAATCGTAAAAGACGGTCATGCCATCGGCAATCATACCTATAATCATGTTTATAAAGAGCTTTATAGTGATTTTCAAACCTTTTGGAACCAAATCCAGAGCAGCGAAGACGTTATTTCGAATATCGTGGGGATACGACCTCAACTCGTAAGAGCGCCTGGCGGGACAGCAACGAATTTTGACGCCTATTACTTTTATTTGATGGAGCAAGCAGGCTATATCATGGAGGATTGGAATGTCGATAGTGGAGACTCCAAGAGAGCGAATGTGCCAGTGAATGAAATTTGGCAGACGGTGAAAGCTTCCCCCCTGGATCACGAAATTAATATTCTGTTTCACGATGGAACGGGGCATGAATCCTCTGTCCAAGTATTACCCCAAGTGATTAGCTACTACAAAAAGTTAGGATACGCCTTCGCCACGCTGACAGATCAAGTGAAGCCCAAGCAATTCGCCATCATGAAGCCGAAATGGTCGCGGAGCATGAGCATGAAGCAATTCCAAGCGATGATAGATCAAACGCAGCAATATGCAGTCGCTCATCCGAGCCCATCGGATCTCGTGAAGCAGGCAGAGGAAAAGCGCCTCGCGCAGAAGCTTGAGGCAGAAGCTGAAGAGAAAGCGAAAGCGAAGATGGAAGAAGAAGCGGAGGCTGCGCGTATTCTAGCTAAGCAAGCTGCTTTGCCGCTGCAGGTTCATGTACTCGGAGGGAATACGTTTACCATAGAACCTTCCATTTATAAGCTGCATGCGAATCAAATAGAGTTGCCTCTGCGCTATCTGATCGAGAAGATGGGTGGGAAAGTGGCGTGGCAGGCGGATACGAAAACAGCCAATGCCCATTACGGCATTTATGATATGGACTATGATCTTGTGAATAGAAGCATTAGTTTGTTCACTTTAGGCAAGCAAACAGCCACTTATTCGTTAGCGGATATGAACATGCAAGATAATCAAATTATCGTGCCACTGCGCAAAACGATCGTATCACTCGGCGGCCGTATTACGAATGCTGTGATGGATCCCGACTACCGTGAGGTTTCTATGGCGCTGCGTCCCCTTCACTTTTTTAAAGAAAATAATCGAATTCTCAAAAACTCTCTATTTGCAATGGCAGGATAATGTCTAAAAGAGTAGAGAGCTGGAAAAACTAGAAGCATACCCTTATAAAGGAGGCTTCTTGTCTATGGCATCGAAAACCCGAATATTCGATCAACCGCAGCCTCTTGTGGAACGGATGATCATGAACGTAGAGAAAGTGATAGTTGGCAAGAGAGAAACGATAGAGAAAGCTTTTATCGCGATGTTGAGCGGCGGGCATCTACTGCTAGAGGACGTTCCTGGTGTAGGTAAAACCATGCTAGCACGCGCGTTAGCCAAAACGATCGGTTGCGAGTTTAAGAGAATTCAATGTACGCCAGATTTGCTTCCTTCGGATGTGACCGGTGTTTCTGTTTTTAATGTCAAAAGCAATCAGTTTGAGTTTCGGCCAGGGCCATTAATGACGTCTGTCGTACTTGCGGACGAATGTAATCGGACCTCTCCGAAAACGCAGTCTGCTTTCCTTGAAGCGATGGAAGAAAAACGAGTGACCATTGACGGCACAAGTTATGAGTTGCCGAAGCCCTTCGTCGTCATCGCGACGCAAAATCCGATGGATTATGAAGGCACGTACGCGCTGCCGGAAGCGCAGATGGATCGGTTTATGATGAAGCTCTCACTTGGCTATCCAACGCATGATCAAGAGATTCTAATGTTGGATCGCTTGCAGGATCGCCACCCCTTGGAAAGCTTGAAGCCGGTGATTGTACAGGATGAGTTTGTACAATTGCAGAAGGAAGCGGCCATGATCCATGTGGATAATACGTTAAAAGATTTCATCGTTCGCTTAGCTTTAGCGACGCGAGATCATGCTGATTTTTACATAGGTGCAAGTCCGAGGGCGTCTTATGCGTTGATGCGTGCTGCACAAACGGCGGCTTATGTGAAGGGGAGAACCTTTGTTGTTCCGGATGATATTAAGGATTTGGTTTTACCTGTGTGGACGCACCGGCTTATTCTCACTTCGGATGCGCGCATGATGGGCCGTTCGGCAGATCTCATTCTTCAGGGTTTATTAGATGGCATGCAAACACCAGTTCTCCGTTATGTCACAGCGAAGTAGGGGACATGACATGAAAAGCTGGGGGAAGACGACGCTATTGCTGGTAAGTTGTGTGTTGGTGATCTATTTGGCTTATCGCCAAGGTGGATTCGCTGCGTGGTATCTTGGTATTTGTTTATCGTTGATCTGGATACAGGCCGGATTATTTTATGTATTTGCGCTGAAAGGCTTGAACTTGAATCGGCGCCTGTCAGGTGACGTGTTTCTCGCAGGCGATGATGTAACGATCGTGCTGGAGATCCAGCATCGTTCTTGGGTTCCAATGCCGTGGCTGCTGTTGAAAGAAACTTGGATCCATGAAGGAAATGGGAGAAAGCTGACGTACAGCAAGCTGCTTTTCCCTTGGTTTCAGAAGTCGATTCTGCTGCCTTACAAAATGACCCATCTCATGCGAGGCAGTTACCGTTTTGCTCATTTTGAAGCTGCGGCAGGGGATCTCTTTGGTTTCGCGCTTCGCAGAGTACAGAGGGAAGATTTGCAGCGTTATGTTGTGTATCCAAGGCCGGATGCATTGGGACGAAGCGGGATGACCTTTCAATCGGAGGAAGGCTCAACAACACTTAGTTCCAAGGGCGAAACGCCGCTGATCAGCTCCGTTCGTGATTACGTCAGCGGTGATCCGTATCACCGCATCCACTGGAAATCGACGGCTCGCCTGAGCCGTCTGATGACCAAAGAACCCGAGCAGGCCGCCTCCACGAAGTGGATGCTGCTGCTAGATGTCACGCCTGCGGCGGGCCCAGCAGAAGCGGCACAGCCGCTGCTGGAGAAGGGCGTCGCCCTCGCGGCGGGGTTCTTCGAAGCCGCCGCTAGTGGGCGAGAGAGCTGCGGCTTCGCCTGCAGCTCCTCTAACACAAGGCGAATCGCACCGACGATTCGCCCCGATCTGACGCTCGCGTACGAAGTACTCGCGAGCGTTGGCGGCAAGCCCGCCCTGTCCTTTCCTGACCTCGTCAGGAAAGAGGCGGCAGACTTGCCGCTGCATGCGTCGATGCTGTGTATCACATCGACGCTGGATGTGGCGCTGGTGCGCGCGATCGCAGATAGCGGCACCAGGCGCAGAGCCGTGCACGTGATCTACGTGCACGCGCGGCCTTCCCTCTCGGTCGCAGAGCGAGAGGGGGCTTCCCAGCTGCAGGCCGCAGGCTGCAGCTTCACGGAAGTGCCGCATCCGCAGAGCCAGTGGCCAAGGCAAGGGGGTGTTGCGGATGCAACCGCTTGAACCACGTCGCGGGCTGCACGCGCGCTCTCGCACTTCGCATTTTTTTAATAAGCGCGCAGGTACTTCGAGCGCAAGGAATTCGTATTTAGGCACTTCGTCTTTAGGCACTACAAATATAAGCAATCCGCACTTGAGCACTTCACCCTTAAGCAGCCCACAAGCCAATCCATCCCACCCAGACCCATCATCACGCAACCCATCCAAACTCATCTTCCGCGCAGACAGCCTGCCGCCTCAACCTAATAGTCTCTTCCGAGACGGTCTCATCACCCTGCTGCTCTTTCTCCTTCTCTCGGAATGGCTGCGACCTTTGGCATGGATGGGCGATGAGTTGATCCGAATTGGACCGATACTTGTTGTGTTTGCACTGTGTCTTGCGCTGGATTGCTTCCGAGTCCCTTATGGATGGGGATGGCTGGCAAAGTGCAGCATAATTGTGGTTTTTATCGGATATATGTTTAACCGCGAAACCTTACTTACTGGAGGATGGATCCTCTCGTTGGTGAGGACGCTTGCGCAAGATTTTGTCTATATCGTACAGGCTCATTTTGATCTGATCAGCGGTGAAATGCGCACGCTCCTGTTTCTAATGGGTTGGACATTACTGCTTTCGGTTGTTCAAGCTCTAATGCTCCAAAGACAGCATAGTCTTTGGTTTGTGATGGCTACCTTGATCTATCTCGTAGGTATACAGCTCGTATTTGGAGCGGATACCGTACAAGGAATCATACGCACATTAGGTTATGGGTTGCTTCTGATGGCTCTTCTCAATCTCTCAAGAATCGAACAGACCTATCGCGTGACAACTGTGCGTTCACGTCATTATTTGCAGTGGCTGATAGTTAGTGTGATCGTCGTTGGTATGTTGTCCGGCGTGGGTTGGTTGTCGGCTAAGCAAACCGAGTCCGAGCCTTTAATGAAGCCAGTAAGCTGGGCACATTGGTATGATCGTTTGTTTGAGCTCTATGAGGAGGAGACGGGAGTGAGCCCAGCTGTGGCGACTTCTGGGTATGGCCAGAACGATACGTCATTAGGAGGTCCACTCCAGGTGGACACTTCGCCAGTGTTTACGGCCAAAACTTCTGAACTCACCTACTGGCGCGGCGAATCCAAAAGCTTCTACGATGGCAAAGGCTGGACCCAGCCTACGCAAAAGCTAGAGCCTTTCGTGACCACTAGCACATCGGCGACAGCTCCAGTCATTGTGCAGGAGATTTTAATGAATGAGAAGGCGGCCAATAAGCAATTGTTCGTAGGTGGTGGGCTGCGTAGCATTGATATGCTACTGAGTGAAAAAGGGAAGCCTATACCATCTTGGAATGTGCTAACTTCCGAAACGAGTGGCTTAACGACCTTGCCGGAGATCGCTGACCCTCTTTCCTATTACAAAATCACCGTGCAACCCATTAAAGAAAATCCTGACCTCTTGAACACAGATATCGCACCTTATCCGGAAGAGATCACGCGGGAATATTTGCAATTGCCTGAGTCGTTGCCAAGGACGGTAAGAAGCACAGCTGAGCAAGTTACCGAAAATCGGTTGACGCCGTATGCCAAAGCAGTAGCGATCGAGCAATATTTGAGCCAATACTTTCCCTACAGTCTCGAAAAGCCGACCAATCCCAGCCGAAGTGAAGATTTCGTCAGTCATTTCCTGTTCGTAGATCGAACAGGGTATTGTGATCATTTTTCCACGGCCATGGTGGTTATGCTACGTTCTGTCGGTGTACCTGCTCGGTGGGTGAAGGGGTATGCTCAAGGAACAGTAGACGCCACCGATGACAATGGGCTGCACGAGGTAGTTGTCCGCAATCAAGATGCGCATTCTTGGGTTGAAGTCTATTTCCCTTCGATGGGATGGGTGCCATTCGAGCCGACACCTGGTTTCTCAGGGATATCCGTCGATCAACCTAGAGATAGGTTAACGACAGCAACCATGGAGCAGCTGGGGATGACAGCTTCCCTTACGAATGCACCGGTGACTAAATCCGTCATGTCCAAATCGAGTGAATGGTTGCACACGATGAAGAATAATCTCATCCAATTAGTAAAGGCTTATAAGAGTGCCGTTTTTGTTCTTATTTGCACTATCTGTTTACTTGTTGGCCTATATGTCGTACTAAGACGTCAAGGATACTTGTTGCGCAGAACGGTGGAGTTCTCAAGTTACAACAATGGATCTCCTAATCAGCAACATCCGTTGACGCCGTTTATGGATCGATTATGGAGACAGCTTTTCCGCAAATACGGTGTAAAGCCTGCCAATCAAACGGTTCGCGAATATGTCATGAATCTCCAGGTGGCCCATCAAGGACAGCAACAGGCACTGATGGCTTTCGCTCACATCTATGAAAGTGTCCGCTACGATCCGGCGCGTGCTTTTGCCTATTCGAAGCGGGAAATTACAGCAATTTGGAAAGCCATTCAAAAGACACATTAAATCCCCTTTACATCCTAGGTGCCTAATGTTTAAAATTAGTACCTAGAAATAGCGGTAAGTGGACAAGGGTTCTACCCCATCTTCAATCGCTATGAATCTAGGAGGTCGGATATGAGTAAACCAAGTGAATTGATCGTTGTTTTAGATTTTGGAGGCCAATATAACCAACTGATTGCTAGACGAATCCGTGATTTAGGCGTTTACAGCGAATTGCTGCCGCACAATACAACGGTTGATAAAATTCGTGAGATTAACCCTAAGGGGATCGTGTTCTCCGGCGGGCCTGCAAGTGTTTATGGCGAAGGAGCTCCTTCGGTTGATGCTGGCATTTTCGATTTGGGTATTCCAATCTTAGGCATTTGCTATGGCATGCAGTTGATTGCCCACCAATTGAACGGGAAAGTTGAACGCGCACATACGCGTGAATACGGGAAAGCAGATCTTGAGTTCTCGAACCAAAGCCCGTTAGTCAAAGGCCTAGAGGCGAAACAAACGGTATGGATGAGTCATGGTGACCATGTTTCCGTTCTACCTGAAGGTTTTGTTGTTGAAGCTAGCACGGAGTCACTTCCAATTGCTGCAATGAGCAACCGTGATCGCAAAATCCATGCTGTCCAGTTCCACCCAGAGGTTCGTCATTCAGTTCAAGGTAACGAAATGATCCACAACTTCATTTACGAAGTGTGTGGTTGTGTCGGCGATTGGACGATGTCATCCTTCGTGGAAGATATGATTAAAGAACTTCGTGCAGAAGTTGGCGATAAAAAAGTGCTTTGCGCACTTAGCGGCGGCGTAGATTCCTCCGTTGTTGCTATCTTGCTTCACAAAGCAATCGGCGAGCAATTGACATGTATGTTCATTGACCATGGATTGCTTCGTCAAGGTGAAGGCGAAAGCGTTATGGAGACGTTTGTCGGCAAATTTGATATGAAAGTTGTCAAAATCGATGCAAAAGATCGTTTCCTCGGCAAATTGGCTGGCGTAGCGGATCCGGAGCAAAAACGTAAAATCATCGGCACCGAATTCATTCGCGTGTTTGAAGAAGAATCCAGCAAGTTTGACGACTTTACTTACTTGGCGCAAGGCACGTTGTATACCGATATCGTAGAAAGTGGTACAGCTACCGCACAAACGATCAAATCCCACCACAACGTTGGCGGTCTGCCGAAAGATATGAAGTTCAAGCTCATCGAACCATTGAAAACACTATTCAAAGACGAAGTGCGCAAAGTGGGCGAAGAGTGTGGTCTTCCTTCCGCAATCGTGTGGAGACAGCCATTCCCAGGTCCTGGTCTAGCTATTCGTGTTCTAGGTGAAGTTACTGAGGATAAGTTGAAAATCGTTCGTGAATCCGACGCGATCTTGCGCGACGAAATTGCCAAAGCTGGCCTAGATCGCGAGATCTGGCAGTACTTCACGGCACTTCCAGGCATGAAAAGCGTTGGTGTTATGGGCGATGGCAGAACCTACTCCTATGCAGTAGGTATCCGTGCAGTTACATCCATCGACGGCATGACAGCCGACTGGGCTCGTATTCCTTGGGATGTACTTGAGAAAATTTCCGTTCGTATCGTCAATGAGGTTGAGAACGTGAATCGTATCGTATACGACATCACTTCCAAGCCGCCAGCTACGATTGAGTGGGAATAGATTGACAGTTTAATCAACACCAATAGTGTGAAAGAAAGACTCTCTTGAGCTGTAGACCAGCTGGAAGAGAGTCTTTTATTTTGAGCGATTTGACTGGATAAATATGTTACAGTAATAGGAACATCTAATATATTGAAGTACCAACGGGAGGAAAAATTATGACAATGATGGCAATGATTTTGGTCGGACTTGTTGCGCTTGAGCATTTGTATATCTTAGTTTTGGAAATGTTCTTATGGACAACTCCACGCGCGATGAAGTCTTTCGGTATGACGAAAGAGAATGCTCAGATTACGAAAAGCTTGGCAGCCAATCAAGGGCTGTACAATGGTTTTCTGGCAGCAGGTCTTGTATGGGGCCTTGTGCATCCGGACGCTGCGGTCGGGCGATCGATCGAGATTTTCTTCCTCGTTTGCGTACTTGTCGCAGCCGTATTTGGAGGCGCCACAGCCAAGAAATCAATTCTGCTTGTGCAGGGATTGCCTGCTCTTGTAGCGCTTGTTTTCGTCCTTCTTACCTAGCGGAATCGGCTATGATTTCCATTGAATGGGAATATGAATGTAAACTAGAAAAAGACGAACGATATGGGAATCTTTACCCGTATAATGTTCGTCTTTTTTGTTGACACTAGATCAAATTTTAACTAGAATATGAAATTGGATAACAGTTTTTCGTATAATCTCGGGAATTGGCCTGAGAGTTTCTACGAGATCACCGCAAATGATCTGGCTACGAAAAAAAGGAACGGTTTCCGTATGAGTTTTACGTGCGACTTCACACATTGAAGGCAGCCCTCATATGGACGGCTCCTTTTTCGTACCCGGAATCAGGCAACACGATTCCGGGTTTTTTGCTGTTTGCCAGAAAAGTATAGATGTATACTTTTGTTTCGCAAACCTTGGTAAACGCGCTCGTCCTAGAAGGACGACAAGGGCGTTTATCCTTGGTTCCCCACCATTCGTTTAGGAGGAGTAGGAAAATGGATTTGGATCGTTTTTTTAAATTGAAACAAAATGGCACCACGGTAAGAACAGAAATCATGGCGGGGATTACAACGTTCATGACAATGGCTTACATCCTTGCGGTAAATCCAGATGTATTAAGTGCGTTTAAATCAGGGGCAACTGGCGGAGACTGGACTTCCATTTTCTTAGCAACAGCGATTGCGGCGGGCGTGATGACGATTGCAATGGGGCTTTTCGTAAACTTTCCTGTGGCACTAGCACCGGGAATGGGCTTGAATGCGTACTTCGCGACGATTATTTTGACCTCACAAGGTAAATTTACGTTTTCGATGGCACTCACGGCCGTGTTTATCTCCGGTATAATCTTTATCATCCTAACGGTTACGAAAATCCGTCAAATGCTTCTAGTCGCTATCCCAGATAGCTTGAAGCATGCGATCACAGTGGGGATTGGGTTGTTTATTGCCATGATCGGTTTCAAGAACAGCGGCATTCTCAGCGTTGCAGTTGAAGCGGGTAATGATATTAAAGCACATCAGTTTACAGAAGTTCTTTCGTTTGAAACGATCTTTCATCTAGGTTCATTAGAAGATAAAGGTGTTATTTTAACCATCGTTGGTATTCTATTGATCTCCATCTTAATGGTGCTTCGTGTTCGTGGCGCGATCTTGTTCGGAATTCTTGCAACAACGGTTGTTGGTTATTTCATGGGTATGGTGGATCTAGGTACGTTAACTAGTGACAAAACAACATGGGTACCCGATATGTCCAAGCTGCGTTTTGCTGATTTTGATTTCGCGGGCATCATGACGACAGGGATTGTTTCTGTCATTGCTACATTTACTTTCGTTGAGTTGTTCGATACTTTCGGCACAATGGTAGGGACAGCTTCACGCGCAGGTATTATGAAGAACAAAGAAGAAGGTAACAAACGTGTAGGTAAAGCGATGTTCGTTGATGCGATCGGTGTTAGCGGCGGTGCATTAGTTGGAACAAGTACAGTAACAGCATTCGTAGAGAGTGCGGCAGGTGTAGCAGAGGGTGGACGTACAGGTCTAACGGCTGTAACGACAGGCGTATGTTTCTTGCTTGCTCTGTTCTTGGCGCCAATTGCGATGTTGATTCCAGGTTCCGCGACTGCGGCAGCGTTGATTGTTGTTGGTGTCCTAATGGTTCAATCCATTAAAGAAATCGACTTCCAGGACTTCGTTGTTGCGATCCCAGCGTTCCTTACACTTGTATTGATGCCTTTCACATACAACATTGCGAACGGAATTTCCTTTGGAATCGTGACTTATGTGGTTCTAGCTACAGCAGCTAATTTAGGTGGCAAAAGTGAGAAGAAATACAGCGTCCACTGGTTAATGTGGATTCTAGCCCTTCTAATTATTGCTCGATACGTCTTTATTGGAAGCCAAGGTTAAAAAAAGTTAGGGCTCTGGTACATCTGTACCAGGGCCTTTCTATATTCCGTTTATTTCCATGTCGAAAAAACTTGCAATCCCTTGGAGGATTTGTTATATTACTCCTTGTCGCTTCGGCGGTCGAACGAAAGAATGAGAGAATCGAAAGAAACTTAAAAATAGTTCTTGCATTCGAATGAGCTGATGTGGTATATTACTTCTCGCTGCTTCGGTAACACGGTAGCGGGCGCATGGAATATTGATCCTTGAAAACTGAACAACGAGTGAGTAAGCACGAACGAGTAATCGTTCAAAAAAGAGATTGCAAAATCTCGCTAGCTTCAAATGAGCAATTAAGCTTTTTCAAATAGGACGAGCAATCGTCCACTATTATGGAGAGTTTGATCCTGGCTCAGGACGAACGCTGGCGGCGTGCCTAATACATGCAAGTCGAGCGGGTTTAGAGCGGGTTTA
>NZ_JBFRGR010000020.1:0-137607 GCF_052115445.1 Paenibacillus sp. 2RAB27 | reverse complement strand
CGTTGATTTTGTCCGTTAGATTGTTTAAACTTCATAAGTAAGAGCGCCTCCTTGATGGTATTGGGTTACGAACCCGTCGACAAATCCATCATACCGAGGCGCTCCTTTTTTGACAAAGGCCATTTCTTAGCCTTAACAGGAATGTTTAGTTTAATAGCACAAAGAGACCCTCAGCAATGGGCTGAGGGTCTCAGTTTATATTTAAAAAGGGGGGCGACTTTATTATAATGTTGAAAGATTAATGTCAGACGAAAATAAGATTTCAATCATGTAACAAATATTTAACTATCGTTCTCTCGTTAGCGTAAAGATTTGCCCATTGATTAATTACACATTATCTATCGTTCATTGTAATAATCAAATTAATATTATCGTTAAATTCTGAACGCAAGAATGATTTTACATCTTCGGTTCCAGTTAATTGAAGGAAGACCGGCTCATCCACGCTACTTGCTATCACTGTAAAAGTTAAAAACGGACAGCATTTCCTCTCTAGACTAATCTAATCATACAGAAGGCGAAGCGTTTCCGAGTCGCCGGGAAATTGATATTGGAAACCTGCTTCAATCTCCATTACAGCCGTCCTTCTTTTTTCTAATTCGCCCCAAGCATCTTTGTAATTCATCCGCTCTACTTTCGTAAAAACGGTGTGGCAGCAAGCAACAGGCACTTCATTTTTCATATGCTTAGCTCCTACCACTAGCACAAGAATTGCAGCTGCAACCTGGCTTAATGCAAGAAGTTCCATTTGCCTTTCGGCGCTGATATACAACAACTGCCATCGTAATAAGAACGAGAGCCAATATCACAATCACCACTGGATTTAAAAAGAAAGAAGATATGCCAAGAACTGCCGCCCCGCCAAGTAAAGGTAATGCACAACAAAGCGCGCATGCTCCAAGAATACCAAGCCCCGCTAACCATTCACTTTTTTTCATTTACGCCACCACCTCATTAATATTATAATTACATCATAATACTTAAAGCTAACTTTAAGTCAAGCGAGGTGCATACAAATGTCAGAACTTAGTATTGGTCAACTAGCAGCTAAAGCAGATGTGAATCCATCGACCCTTCGATATTATGAATCCATTGGACTGTTGCCAAATACAGACCGTAAGAATGGTCAGCGTCGCTATTCCGAAAGCCTTCTAGAGCGAATTACATTTATAAAAATAGCACAGCATACCGGGTTTACGATTCCAGAAATTTCGGTTTTACTTGAAGGATTTGAATCAATCCCTACATCGGATAGATGGGAAGAAATGGCGAGAGAAAAACGCGCTCAGCTTGAAGAAAAAAAGAAACAAATCAATTCGATGATTCAAATTTTAGACGATGGTTTAAACTGCAAATGCCTTACCTGGTCTGAATGCTTTAATAAAATAAAAACCACCGGCACTTGTTCATAGCGAAAGGAGTAAATGATTTTGTTGTTAACTATCTTAATTTTCATTATTGCAGGACTTGCCGAAATTGGCGGCGGTTACATGGTATGGCTGTGGCTGCGCGAATCAAAGCCCCTCTGGTATGCTATCATCGGAAGCCTCATCCTGGTCGCTTATGGTATCATTCCAACGTTGCAGAGTTTCCCAACATTTGGTCGCGTCTACGCAGCATACGGGGGCGTGTTTGTTGTTCTTGCTGTAATTTGGGGTATGTTCGTCGATAAAAAAACACCGATATGTACGATTGGATAGGGGCAGCCGTTTGCGTTATAGGCGTCTATAATGCTATGGGCTCCAAGAAGTTAGTTGAGATTCATAAATATTCAAAATCTTCTAGCTACTACCACGCTAATCTGCCAGTTAGCGTAACGATCGCTTCTCGATTAATGCTTTTTTCCTCAGTCCGAAAAACAAAAAGATCTACATATTGGTTATGCATAATATGTAAATCCCTATATTTAAATCAATTTTTCTCTATCAAGGTCTTGATAGTTTTCAATAAAGTATTAGACTGGGTGGGGCATTAAACTAACAAACCTTTCCTGTAGTGCCGTGTCGGATGACAAGAATGATATCCAATACCATTGCGAACAGATTCTTATCATAATCATATGGCAAAAATCTGTTCTGTTAGAATTTACGTTTATTGGTCATGCTAATTGCACTGAATAGGAGTCTGTACTGGCAAACGCCTACTGCATAGACGTCGTAATTGTGTGAAATAAAAGATAGGCTACGGCGAGGCACGATCATTATTTCGAAATAACAGACTGCGGACGGCAGGTCAATGCCCAGAATAAAAGGGCCAAAGCACTGACAGCGGCACCTAACAAACATACTCCGTTCCAGCCAGCGTAAGCGTAGATACTGGTCGAAGCAATTGAACCGGTGGCGCTTCCTACCGAATAGAAAATCATATAGCCGGCAGTGAGTCGACTGTTTGCCTCTGGGCGTACGTTATAGATCAAACTCTGGTTCGTGACGTGTACGGCTTGCACCGCCATATCAAGAAGGAGTATTCCAACGATCAATGCAAGCAGCGAGTGTTCGGTATAGCTGATTGGTAACCATGATACCAGCAACAAAGTCAGCGCGACTCCGGTAGTCCTTTGTCCTAAACCTCGATCGGCGAGCCGCCCTGCCCGAGATGCTGCTAACGCTCCGGCAGCTCCAGCGAGACCAAACGCTCCAATAGCGGTATGCGAAAGCGACAGCGATGGGCTGCTTAGAGGTAACACCAGCGAAGTCCACAATGTGCTGAACGCGGTAAAAATCAGCAAAGCCAGTACGGCGCGAACGCGTAATATTCGTTCCTGCAAGAACAAAGCGAGTACCGAACGAAGCAACTGCGGGTAAGTTAGTGACGCCCTTTCGCGTTCATCATGCGGCAGCACACGGAACATCACGCCGGCCATGACGAGCATCAACGCCGCTGAGACGAGATAAACCGAACGCCAACCGGCGAGATCGGTCAATACACCAGCGAAGGTTCGGGCAAGCAGAATGCCGATCACTACTCCGCTTATCACCAAGCCGACTATTCGTCCGCGCTCGACAGGAGCAGCCAAAGTCGCCGCAAACGCCACGAGAACCTGCGTTACTACAGCGAGCAGTCCCACCGCAGCCAAACCTGTGAGCAGCACCGTGCTGTTTGGCGCGATGCCAACCGCAATAAGAGCCAACACGGATAATAGCATTAGACTAGGGATCAGCCGACGTCGATTCAGCAGATCGCCGAGAGGTACCAACAGCAGCAATCCCAGTGCATAACAAATCTGAGTAATGGTAATGACAATGCCCACGGATGAATGGGCAATACTGAACTCGCTCGCCAGGGCGTCCAGCAGCGGTTGCGCGTAGTAGATATTGGCGACAGCCAGCCCGCAGGCGGTTGCAAATAACAGTGCCACATAACGAGAGATCTTAGGGACAGGAACTGAATCGGATACTGTGTATGCTTCTTGTGCTGTGTCCTCTACTATAAAGCAATCATTTCCGGCAATAACTGCCGCTTTTTCTTCTAGCGTCTCCATAGTTCACACATCCATTCTTATTTCAATTAATATCATACCGATCAATATATTATACCTGTCAGTATGTTATGATGCAGTGTAAATAATACGCGCCACAAATACATACTGTCAAGAGATGGTTGTCAAAAATTATTGTGTTAAGGGGCTTTGATTTGACAGCATATCCTTCAAAGCTTAAAATCATAACATACTGAACGATATGGAAAGGGGATCTTTCATGGTTCGGCAACGGGAATTTGATGTGGACATTGCATTAGATGCAGCTATGCAAATATTTTGGGAGAAGGGATTCGAAGCTACCTCTTTAAGTGATTTAACATCCAGAATGGGCATTCAGCGGCCAAGCATATACTCCGCCTTTGGTGACAAAAAAGAATTATTTGAAGCCGCACTGCGGAAATATACAAACTATCACTCTTCCAATATCCGTGCTAAACTTCAGAATCGTTCATCTGTAAAAGAAGGATTTCGCACTTTATTTGAGGGTATTGTGGAAGAAGGATATTCTGAAAGTTGCAATCGGGGATGCTTTTGCATTAATACGATGGTGGAACTTGCTCCTCATGATGAGAAATTTGAAATTCTTACAAGGGAACATCAGATGTATCTTTCGGCCATATTTCAAGAAGCGATTGAACGAGGTGTACGGTCAGGTGAGCTTGAAACCGACATGAACGTTAAAGCATTAGCGCAGACACTTGTTGTATCGTTAATCGGACTTACCGTAATGATGAAATCTCGGCCAGAACGATCATTTATTGATAATTCTGTAGAGATTATACTTACATTGCTTAAGTAGATGTTCGGTAGTTCTATAGTCGTGACGCCTAGAAGTGCTAACGGGAAACAAGAGTACAATAAACAACACCCGGTCCAACACTTTACTTTGGTGTTTTGACTGGGTGTTTGTTTATTAGAATCGTATAGTTTAAAACTGATTTGTGCTATCGTTTCTAGATAGAGTTTAACGAACAGTCCGTTTTTTCACAGTTTGTTACGTTGCCATCTCATGTTGCATGACTTTATTGCATTCTATAAAGTCTAAACGCTCCACTTGATACAAATCATAGATCTCTTGCGCATGATTTATTGATTTATATATTTGATTGTTGATATCATTTGCTAATTTGGCATACGGTAGTTTTTCTACCGCCTTCTTCGATCGAATATTTTGTTTTCGGACTTTCAAAAATACCGTTTCAATATTGTGTTCAAGAAAAAGTTCAGTAAAAAAGGATTCCTTCGCTCGCTGGTTATAACCTTTTCCAAAATAAGGAGTTCCAATCCATGTGGCTAAGAAGCCTGTTTTATTTACAATATCATATAAATCAATGGTACCAATGGGATGTCCAATCTCGTTAAGAATTGTTCTAGAAATACATGTCTCTTGCTCTTCTTCAACGATCAACTGTTTGGTTAGGAATAAATATTGTTCATAGAATTGGCATTTAGATCGAACGTAAGGAAAAACTGCAGGATCCGTCATTAAGTTATACAGTAAATGGCATTCGTGCAAGTCACGTTTTTTTAACATTACATCTACCGCCTAGTCCTTTTATTTCGCTATATCAAACAATATAAGTATATAAAAGGACTTCGAGGATTTAATTAATTCTATATGGATGTTGTGTAAAAATAATCATTGTCGCTCTCTTTATCTCACCATAAACCCTGTTCTACAAAGTTTCCCATATCAGAACTACGGTATATGAGACCGATAACGATAGCTTGTCTTAAATTGATAAATAAAGGAATGGTATCTAGTGAACTACGGCTTAATGAATTTTCCTGCGTCTGTAATAATAAATGGAATTGGACCAGATGTGTCTATCAAGGCTATGGACTTCATTTCATAGATTTTTTGGAGAGTATGGGCACGCTTCGTCTTCTCGTCATCTGCCTCTGTGTGGAGATACCCCTCCACAAGCCTGTACCCGAATACGAGAAGGATAATCTCGTAGACACAATGATCGGCGATTCGGGATACATCCGCATACTCCAAAAAACCTTTGTAATACGCAGGGATACATCGCTGGTAGTGTTCGACCATGTGATCGATATCCGGTTCATCCGCGATCAGGCTTGCGAGATCCTCGCCTAGGTAACCCCATCCGCTGGTATCCCAATCGATAAGCGCGAAATCCCCGTCAGCATAGATAAGATTGGTTACCCAGAAGTCCCGGTGACATAGCACGAGGGGCAATTTTTCGATACGAGCGAATATCTCGTCTGCTTGGTCATCGATATCGATGAGCATTTGGCACACGTGCAGAGGCAATGGCAATTCGCAGTCCTCCGAGCGTATATAATCGTAGACGACCGGCCATGACCGGTAATGCAGGTACGTATTCTTCATGAGATCCGCATGGCTCAGGTTGGTCAGACTTTGCAGCACGGCGGGCTGCTCCGCATACAGCTTGCCTTGAAAGCGCCCTAACTCCAGCGCAGCCTTTACATTCATGTCACCGGTCAAGTCTAAACCGGTTACGCCATCGATATATTCCAGCCACAGCTGGTATTCATTTTCTTCGGCATTGAGCTCAGCGTGATAACATATCGGCCAGCGGAGGGCTTGCGAGAACGTCACTCCCAAGTCAGACGAATAGAGATCATATTCCCGACGCCATGAGCCTGGATCGCCATAACGCTCCCATTTATTCTGGATTTTCAATACTATACGGTAAGGCAATTTGTCGCCATCCACGCTTTCGGCGATCCCCGTTACTAGGTACACATTTCCCACAGTTCCGCCCTGTAACGGCATAGTTTGGCAGTCGGTGGAGATGATATTCGTCTTGAACCGTTGGTTTAAAGCATAAATGAGCTTTTCAAGTTCAATATTCATTTATTCCTCCATTTTCATCTTTGTCGATGAGGTAGCGCGTATTATCCTGGATATACTCGTTATCTTATTGCGGGGCATAGATACCCATGTATTGAGAAACGACAGCCGTTATACCACCTCTTAGAAGAGTATATCAAATGCAATCCCTTATTTTGGGAAGAGTTTAGTTATAACTATTCTGCCCGGGAGCTGAGAAGGCTGCCGTTCATTGCTGTCGGCAGCCTTCTCTTGACGTTTATTGAGCTATAGTTTCGCGTTAGTGGAACACCTTGTACGGCACGGCTATTTCTCCAACTCATAGCGGGCCGCGATAATGCCCGACTTGAGCGTTCGGCTGGACAGCAGCTTGAGCCTGATTTTCTCAGCGTCGCCGTGGAATGCCGATTTTCCGCCGCCCAAGATGACCGGACAAATCGTCAGCTGGAATTCGTCGATCAGGCCGAGCTCAAGCAACGTCTTCGCCGCCCCCGGGCTGCCGAAGATAACGAGATTTTTGCCAGACTGCTCCTTGAGCACCTTAATTTCCTCTGCGATATTGTCCTTGATCAGTTTCGTATTGTTCCATTCCACAATGTCCATCGAGCCGGAAATGGCGATCTTCTCAACATCCTGTAGCCATTTGGCATGCTCCATACTGTGCTTCGACGCATTCGGATTGTCCAGCACCGTGGGCCAGTAGCTCTCCATCATCCGATACGTCGTGCGTCCGTATACGGGAGAGCCGACTTCGGCTACGACCTCCTCGGCATATTTCTCTAATTCCTCGTTGTACGGAATCCAATCTAGTCCTCCGTTCGAATCCGACGCATACCCGTCCAGCGACACATGCATGAACAATACGAGTTTTCTCATGTTTGCTTCTCCTCCGATTTCGAATTTAGTTGTTCGATTTTTGGCAGTAGGCCTGTGTTTCTTCCTGCTCTTACGTTCACTTTAAATCATTACGTTACGTAAGGATCAAGTGGAAATCTGAATTTTCTTCGAAGACAACAAGGTTGCGCGAATCCTCCCGTTAGTTTAGCAAGTTACAGGCCAATCTACTGCTTGTTGGCAATCGGACAACTTTCTTGTCACAAATCGGGAATTGGATCAAGTTCAGCTGTTTTGCATGTATCCTCTGTCATTCGTCATGCCTTAACCAGGACGATGCGTCGCCATGGAGCTCGATTGACCAAAGGTGATGACGCCGTTGTCACTCGATATGACCTCCGCATTCTCTTCAACAGTCACGCGCTGCGGCATAACAGCCGGTCGTACCTCTGCGCGAAGATAATGCTGGCCACGCAGCGCGACAGAAAGCTCCGCCGGACTTAGCTCCAGACATGCCGTCGCCCTGGACATCGAAGCGAATAACGTATGCCCGCTATGACGGAGCACACTTCCGTAGCTGATGAAGCAGCGTTCGACTTTATTGTAGCGCTTATAAAACTGAAATCTCCTGGATTAAGTCAATAGCCTAAATATTAAATAAAAAGAGGCTCCTCGCAATCAGTGGGATTGGTCCCAAAGACTTTCGGATTACGCCGTATATTCGCCCAAGCGCAATTTTAATATTTGCATACTTTAATTCTACTCGTCATTGTGGTGGAGATCGGTTGTTGAAACGGGAGTGAAAGTTATGAAATGGCGCGATTCCTTAGGTGGTTATATGGCCTACATTAGTCTGGGTTCTACATGTCAAACAGCATATCAGCTTAAAAGACTGGGTTTACGAAAATATGCGGGTCCCTTAGATTGGTTTGTTTCCGATTCGATCGGGGGAGTAGCTCGTTTGATAGATCATCGTTTCAACGGATTTATGGAACTTAGCCAGCTTGAACTCATTGGCACTACCAATGAATGCTTTGTTGTAAGAGATAACACAAATGACGTTATATCTTTCCATGACTTTCCTATTTATCTCACTGCAGAGCGATGGTGGCAAGCTTATCCAGCTTTTAAAGAAAAGCTCAATCGGCGCGTAGATCGGTTTTTGAAAACTATTCAAGGTCAACCAATTCTTTTTATTAGAACCAATTCTAGTAGAAAAGAAGCGCAGGAGCTACACGCAGCATTAAAAAGGCTGGTGCATGGAAAGTTCCACCTTCTGATCGTGAATAACCACCAGGAAGATAGCAAAGTCGTGATTTACGAGGATTGGGGGCTGAGTGGAATAAGCTCGGTGCTTCTACCGAAAGGAGAAGACTGGAGAGGATTTAACCAAGCTTGGGATAAATCTATGAACGGCTTCAAATTGAAAGCTTCGTCCCATCGTCGAGTTTAACCCTGCAACGTGCCCTTTTTGGAGTGTAAGCTCTCCTCCGTCTAATACCCCAGCTTTCTATATTTTTCTCGTTGTTTAAATGAGGGTGACAAGATCCAACACGAATATAGAAAAAACTAAAACGGTCTTATCGCGAAGCAGATGCGAATACAGACCGTTTTTTTCGTTGTTTTGATGAGGGTGACGAGTTAGTTGGTTGCTAGCTGGCAATATCAATATTTGGTCAAGTGGATGGTTCTCCACTAGGTTTATCCCCCATTTCGTACCCATATTCATAAAAAAAACCGCGCCTGCGCGCGGATCTTTATACAAATAAGTTCATATCCTCTTACAAAAAGACAGACAAGAACTTATATCATATTTGAAACCCAAACGAATCCGCATCTCCGAGATATCCAGGATAAACTAGCTGTGCAAACCTCCCTCAAGCCGGGGACGTGGAAGGCATCGACCGATCGGGATTTGGACGAGGCTGATTCGCCCATGCATGGACATCCGATAGAGCTCGTCGCACGATCTGGCCTGAAAGCCAAGCAGCGGACGCCCTCCCATGCCGAGAGCGGACGCTGCCAGCAGCAGGCGCTGCAGGAGCATGCCGGCTTCCATCTGCTGGATACGGTAGCCTCTATACCCCAATTGGGGAATCAGGTGATCGTCGTCACCGGCGATGTGCAGACAGATCGGTACTTGAAACAAATTGACGTTGTGCAGGTTCATCCCCTGCTGCAGCCAGAGCCGATGATCACCTGCAAGCTCGCGCCGGAGCGCGTGAGCGGCTGCGTCATAGCGATAAGCACCGTCCGGTACGCCTTCGACGTTATAGAAACACCCGTATAACGCGACACGAATCGGAGGAGCCTCCACCACGCCGTCCAAATCGTTGCGATACGCAAAGGAAGCAGAAGCTTCCTGCAGCAGGGAGGCTAACTGCTGCACCGTTACACGGCTCAAGATGAATTCGCTTTCGGGCGAATACCGTGCTCGGCTGGTCGCCGCCAGATCGTAGCTCAGCCGCTTCACCACTGGTAAATAGACAGTCTGAAGTTCGTTTTCCACTTTATTGCGGGGCTCAAAACGGCGAAACGGCGATAGCGTATTGAGCGCCGCCGCTTCATTCATCTGAGTCAGCTGCGGAATCTCCTTAACGGATCTCGAACGCATGTAATAATCATGCTGAACAGCCGGAAGCTCGCGGCACAGCTCATCCGCTGCGACTTGAGGTGTACCTTCGGCATCGTCTATCAAAACGATGTCGCGCTGCACTGAAAGAGGTATGACCGCATAAACATTCTCCTCTGAGCCGGATAGCCCGAGCAGATGGCCCACGGCTCGATCCAGAAACCGGAAATGCACGCTTGATGCATAACCGAACCGTTTCGCAGTTTCCTGCAGCTGCCCTAGCAGCACGCCTGAATCGAGCCCATGCAGACGATAGGCAAAGGTGTTGTATTTGAAAGCATTTTTCCAACCCATCGTCGATACAAAGACAACGCCGAAGCATGAGGATAGATCAYAGCGGTTGCCGAGGGCCCTGGCCAAGTACGAATCGTAATTGCCTTCGCGCAGCAGCACCAGGCGATGATGTGCTGCATCGTAATGGTAAAGTCCGGGAACGCCGGCTTCTGTGCGAAGATATACGTATAATTCGTTCGGGTACCGCCCTCCGCCGGAAGGAACGAATCTGCGGTACGTCTCCATCGGAACCGCAAGAGAATAGCTTACTTGCGTCAACCCGTAGACATACCAAAGAAAATGGCCGATGTCTTTCAGGCTCGGATCAACAGCCGTTGTCCGAGCTTCCAGCGTCAGTGGGATATCCGAGGACAGCGTATGAGTAGGCAGGCCGCGATATAGTTTATAGGCAAGCGGCGCATCGTCCCAGTCGACCTCCCAGCGGGGTAGCCCGCCCTCGTTGCCGTCGGCATGAAGCTGGCGAATAAACGCTTCCAGACTCATTCTACTTCCCCCAATCGCTCTATAGTGATACCGCGATTTGGCATTAGCCGATATCGACCCTGCTCATTTATGGGAACGGATGCGGATGAGCATTGAGCTCCTCCGGACGCAAAGGGCGCTCCGTGTACCCTAACTCGGCCGGCACTCGAAGCGCCCTTTCCAGTCCCGCCAACCGTGYAAACTGGTAGCCGAACGTCATCGGAAGCATGCCGGGCATAAGTACTTTCACGCAGTGCAGCCCGTTACGCCTCAGTTCCGGTGTCGACTGGTCAACCACAATCACGTCCATATGCAGCTGGAGGAACTTATCGATCATCGCCTTCAGATCTTCGGTCAAATCCCCGTGCTTCGGAGTGACCCCAAATTCTTGAGCGAATGCTCGCATCGGCCGGTTTTCCTCCAGCAAAAAGCGCAACCGCGGCTCCGCCTCCGGCAGGCTGTACAGCAAGGAATGGTCCTCCATGCCTTGAACCAGGGAAGGATTGTGGAACATCCGCACATAATCCTCTCGGTTCGCCTCGAATTTATGGTCTAGTGTTAGCATCATCCCCGACAACTCGTGAACCGCCCCTTTCGCTGCCCGTACCGGATCCGGGTGTGCTCCAGCTGCACAAATAAGATTCACTCCATTAGGCTTTCTATTTTTCGCCACCGCCCAAATGCTAGGAATGCCATTTTCCATCGTCGCGTTAAACAAGAGCACGTCAAAACCGGCAACGGCCCGCAGCCGATCAACCATGAGCTTCAGGTCGCGGTCTCCGGATGATTGTGGGTCTATACGGGGAAGCGGCAGCTGTGCGTACCATGTCAGCAAGAACGAATCGCGCTCCACGACCTCCAGCATCCCGTACATGATCGCTTCCTCCAAGCTTCCGCCCAGGGCGCAGCCGTTGGAAGTCTCGTATACGAAGCCTTGCCGACAGGGAGAGCTGTAATACGCTAGCCACTGCGGCACCAAGATCGGGCGTCCTTGCGCAAACGAGTACCCCCAAGCCCAATCGGTCTCGGCATCAGGATCGAACGGTTTAAAAGGAAATCCAGGCAGCTCATATTGCTCTTTCCCATACAGCCCGACCGTCACGGGATCGAGCGCTTCACCCGCCAGTTGACGGTAGCTGCCACGAACAACCGGCCGCTTGCCGCGCGGCGCCATACCACAATAACGCTCCAAGCCCTCCAGAATAGCCGACAGCTCGCTATCCGCGTAGCAGTTCGTCCGGCCCGCCGTCACTTCGTCCTGCTCTAACATCGGAAGATTCACGGTCGCATCGGCCAAGGGCGAAATCAGATCCAGCATTTTTCCGTTCAGAAATCCGATCTTGTAATCGAGATAGTCACGTGCCAGAAAAGCTTTCAGCTCTTGGAGCGATCGGCTGCGGTAGATGTTTTCTCCGACTTTCGGAGACGGCTTGAGCGATATCCGGGCAGCATCCTGCGAATCTTCGGGGAGACTTCCGCAAATGGGACACAACGGGTCCGGTAAGAAGAAATGGCTGGAGCAATTCAACGTCTTTAGGTTGACCAAAACCACATGTTCTTCCGTGCGGGAGCGGATGCGCCGCAGCACGTTCCGCGATTCCGCCGCAATCAGATACGCCATCTGCAACAGTCCCGTGCGCGATGCCCATGTGTCAGACGGGATTCCCCCGATCTCCGTCAAACACTGCTGCAGCCCCCACATTTCCCTGCTGTCGCGCCCCGCTATAAGCTGCCGGGTATCGGCGCACCTGGAGCATCCAGACTGGCCTGGCCTGACGAGCGGACCGACAACGCCCTCACCGAAGGCGACGAATCCGCGAAGCCACGGGATGCCAGCAACCTGCAGCTCCGCTTCCACCTCACGGAGAACGGCTGGATGCCAGGCATCGTTCAGCACCAGGGCGAATTCCGCATCTTCCGGCAACCCCTCCTTGATATCGGTCACTCGAACGATTCGGCACTCGGTGATCAGCTCCACACACACCAGCTCCGCCAGCACTCCTTCTCCGACAACGGCTACGACCGCGCTCATCCGGCTTCCCCCTCTCCCAGCAGCACGCCGAAGACAGCAGCAGGACCATCACGCAAAAACGGCTCCACCRCCAAGTCGATGATGAAAACTTCCCGGCCGCTTATTTTCAGCTTCCGCATCGCATCCTTTACCCGATCCAGCTTCGACTCCGACTCCTCTGCGGGGACGGACAGCTCCAGCGGGGCGTCTGAACCAAGCTGGATGGTCCTCACTTCCACGGCATGCGGCACGCGGCATGCCGACCCGTTTTGCGCCTTCATCAGCGACGCCTGCAGCGCCCTACGGAGCGCCGTTGTCACGGTCAAGCCGGTGGCTGCGAACCATCCATCCTCCGTGCCTGCCCATACGACGGGAAACCCGCACACTTCCTCTCCAAGCCCAATCGTCGGTGTGCCCCGCATCGTGGTCAGCCCCTGTAAATAAAATAAGCACGGCTCATCTTCAATCTGACCGAGCCTAACCCGAACGATAGACGGCTTCCGGTCTGTCAGCCGCGCCTCCAAATGCTTCGTCAAACAAGCTTGCAGTCCGCGAGCCGCGCTTTCTGCGGCCGTCTCCCCGATACCGACTCCGATAAACTGCTCGGTGTTAACAAGAACCCCCCCAAGCCGTGTCACATACGCCTCAAGCCCGGCTAGCCCCGCTTCACGCCGCGCCTCCAAGTGCGTCAATCCCGAACAAATGATGTCAGGCAGCAGACCAACTGGTCCTTCCGAAAGCGGATCGGCTGCCTGAACGCGGCACTGTGACAAGGGTAGCTGGCCAAGGTCCCCTTCCTCCCAGCTATGGAAAATTCCCGTTCGGTCTGAAGTCAACTTGCTGAAGTACGAAAACAGCCCGTTCACTGCGCTGCCTTCTGGCTCTACCTCGAGCCGGAGCTCCGCGTCATCCACCCAGTTGGCTGCGGCATTAACTTTTCCGGCAACAAGCGGATGCGGCAGCAATGGGTGCCAGCTTCCTTCCAATGTCTCCAAATCAAGCAGATACAGTGAGTTTCTCAGTTCCGGATTGGTGGTGCCCGTCACAGTCTTAAACAGCTCGAAAACAATCACATTCGCGAGCAGTGCCCCCCCCGTTGAGGAGAAGGCAAACCTCTCCGGATCTTTGAACACTTCGGACTCATGGATGCGCCGCCATGCCGATTCCCAACAAACCTCACTTTCTGGCTGCACAAGCGGGCCCGCGATGCCGGCCTGATGCAGTCGCATAGCGGGAATCAGCGTTTTGCATTCCGCTTGGCATGCCTTATGAAGAAGCCGCAGCTCCTCGCAATCGCCCTGCTCAGACACATAGAGGACCGTTTGGAACGGCCGAACGGCTTCCCTCCAACCGTCGGCACCCTTTTTCGGCAGTACAACTTCCCCAATCGCCACCTCGGGATCCGTCAAGCGAGCGTGCTCCGCCAAAGTCGTAAGCCGACGTCGATCCGTCGGCAACGAATCCGTAATCAGCATGCGGAACCGTGGCAGGCCCGACTCCAGCAGCGACGACACAAGCGCGGAAAAGATCTGGCCTGAGCCTACCGCGAGCACCTCTGCCTGCCGGTAACACTGAAACCGGTAAGCGCCGGAATCACCGAAGCTATCGAGATAAGCAATTTGCCCTGCATACCTGCGGAAAGTTTGCTCCGAGAGATTGTGGGCGCGATCCTGGCTCACATCGCGCGCAAAGCCTTTTTCCCTCAGCACTTCCGCGATTTCGTACACCTGGTCCCGGTATGGGCCGGATAGCCCGTCCGTCAATTCCGCCAGTGTGTGCTCCCCGCTGAACATGGGGATAAGCTTTTCCAACCATCGGTCAATCATCTCACCTTTCATGTGGAACGTGCCAACATTGTTACGGAAATAGACGCCGTCATTCTGAACCGGCAAAAAAAATGTATCCGCCTTTACCTGAAGGCGCGCAGACGAAGTCAACTTTGACATCTCAGCCCTCCTAGCCGTAAACGTGTTCTCCAATTTGCAATCTTCGTTCTATATCATATGTACGACTATTTGTCCCTCATGTCAGACAACTCTTTAAGGGATATAAAATCTCCCATGCACAGCGCCGTGCATGGGAGATCGGTTTACGACAATCCAGAAGAGAAGGCGAAGGCGTTAGCGGCAACGGTGTCCGCCACCGCATTGGTGGCAATTGCCTGCGCATTGGTGGCAGAAGCCCGCGCAGTTATGGCAACGAACGCCACCGCAGAAGCCGCCGCAAACCCCACCACAAGCTCCGGCGCAAAACACGCCGCAAAATCCAGCGCAAAATCCTGCACAAACTCCAGCACAAACTCCGGCGCAAACTCCGGCACAAACTCCGACGCAAAGACGCGACGGATCCGCAGGCACTTGGCCGTTCGGAAACTGGCCGGCAAGATACTGAGCCTGCTGCTCCCAAGGCGTCATTTCGGTTGCCTGGAATTGCGAAACACCCAACTGCTGAAGCTCATTTTGAATATTGGTCATGTGATAAACCTCCAGTATTTTTTCATATCAACTTGATTCCAACTTATGGTAGACGCTCCGCGTTTGTTACTAAGTCAAAGGCCCATTTTTTGGGCATCTGTACCAAAACGTCCGGACACGCAAAAACGCCGGCCCCCAGATAACCTTTGAGGGCCGACGTTCTTCTTTCCTGAATTGGAGGATACTTCTCCGGATTGTTGTCCGATGGACAGACAGTAATCGTTTCCAGCTGCACTCTCCATTTAGGAACGGTTTATTTTGCATTTTTTATTCATTTCAACAAGCATACCTGACTTATGTCCAATCAATATCTGTGTACCTAGCGTATGATTATACCGTAATGAAATTTCACTTGAGGGGAATGAGTAAACATGAGTGGTGCAAGTTGTGCAGGTTACGGTATTGGTACTAGCTCAGCAGCTGTTTTAGTTCTTTATATTCTTTTGGTTATTATCTTAATGACTTTTGCATTTTAAACCAACATCACAAAAAACAAAAACGGTCTTATCGCGAAATAAATGCGAAAACAGACCGTTTTTTTCTTGTAGTTTAAATGAGGGCAACGAGTGAGTTGGGTGCCTGGGTTGGCAATATCAATATATGATCAAGTGAATGATTCGCGCACTAGGCTGATACCCTATTAATTGATTGCTTGAGCTACAGATGCAAGATCGACAATGTCAACAAAACCATCATTGTTTACATCCGCTAACTTAAATTGGGCCCAATCTGCACTGCTTGATTTCTTTCCGTATGCCGCTGCAACGAGACCTAAGTCACTAATGGTCACTATACCGTCGCCATTCAGATCGTATTTCGTGTAACTTATAGTTAGACTTTGAGAAACTTGGCCCAACTGAGTTGCATTACCTTTTCCATCAGATAAAACGATTTTAGCTAACGAAACAACGGCAGGAGGCGTCTGTGCAGCTGACTTCGCTTTAAATTGAATGCTTAGTAGATTGCCATCCGCATTTATCGCATTGCTAGATCCCAAGCTTGCGAGTAAAATCCGTACTTTTCCTGGCTCTGTCACGTTTTTACTTACAACGGACAACCCTGTTTTCAATGACTGCGCATTAACAAATTCTAATTGAGTTGGATCAAAACTAAGTGTCAGATCCTGCGCGTATACGCCATGTGTAACACTTTTCGATATATTATTCAAGCCATAATTCAAGCTGAAGGTACTTCCAAGTGGTGCCGCAGTACTTCCAGTTAGAGAAGCACTAGCATAAGATAAGCCAAAACCGAATGTGTAGTCGTCACCAACCGCATTCGTGTAGGAGTAGTGGAACTTCTCTGCGTAGCCCGGTACGTCCGAAGCGTTTTTCTCCACAGCATCCTGGTTGGCTGGGACCGTGATCGGCAGATGACCGGTAGGGTTGAAGCGCCCACGCAGCACGTCGAGCAAGGCGTCGCCCTTGATGTTGTAAGTCGCTACGACCGCCGCAGCGCCAGGCTCGACCTCGTTGATGACCCACGGATTGGTCATGTTGACTACGAGTGCAGTCGGGACGGCCGCCTCGATTGCCTTGACCTTGTCAACGTCGATACCAGTGAGCGTGCCTAACTGAATCTCCACCGTGGAATCATCGGGATACTCGTATGCTTTGGGCCGCAGCCACAAGAGGGCGGCGTTCGCCTCCGCAAGCGTGCCGACGACTTTAACCGACGGATCTTTGGCGATGAGATCCTTAAGCGCAGCGGTCTGATCGGCGCTCTTGCTACCGTTGAAAACCTCCACGTACAGCTTCGTAGTGGCGAGGTTTGCATCGGTCAGCGGCAGCAGTCCCTTGTTGTTGCGCAGGAGCGTGACTGACTTGCGTTGCGCCTCGTCAGCCCGTGCCTGGGACACAGGCGATGATGCGATGGCCTGAGCTTCTGTCGGGTTCGTGTACGGGTTCTCGAAAAGTCCCAGGTTGAACATCTCCGTGAGCAGGTGCGTCAATGATGGGGTGAGATCCTGTTCTTGGATCAGTCCCTGGTTAACCGCGTTGATAAGCCCGCTCGGGTTGTTGTTGTCCGAGAAGATGGACGCTCCGGCCTTGATCGCCTTGGCGAACTTCTGCTCAATTGTCAGGTCATGCACACCATAATCCGTGCTGGTCAGCGGTCCGCTGTCGGTATTCACGTAGCCAGTAAAGCCCATCTTGGTCCGCAGTAGGTCGGTGATGATTCCCTTGTTGTAGGCGCCTGCCACCTCTTCGAACTGCTGGGTTTCAGAGTACCACATTTCTTTCGGGAGTTGATCAGCACTCAGCGAGTTGCTAGGGGAGTTGTAGAAGGACATGATCGAGCTCACCCCTGCATCAACTGCAGCCTGAAACGGTGGGAGCTGGTACTTGAAGAGGCTTCCAGCTGTCGGGTATTGTGTCCATCTGCCGATCTCTCTGTGCGGGTCCAGACCTCGAATTAGAGGGCCGTCACCGGGGAAGTGTTTGGCGGTAAGGGCTACAGAATCGCTTCCGACCTTCTGCCCTTGGAAGCCGAGGACCAGTTCACGGGCAATCCCCGCATTTAGTTCCGTGCCCTCGCCGAAACTTTCATTGATACGGCGCCAACGTGGTTCTGTCACGACCTCAACTTGGGGGCCGTACATCTTCTGGATGCCGGACGTGCGCCACTCTTTGCGTGCGATCTCAGCGAAGTCGCGGATAAGAGGGAGGTCGCCTGTTGCCGCGAGGCCCAAGGGTCCGGGCCAGGTCGAGAACTTTCCAGAGGCCTCAATTTTGCCGAACTCAGCATCTTCTATAACGTAGTTCCGCGGGTTGGAGGTTAAGACGAGTGGGATACCTAGGCTCGTGGCCTCCGCGACCTCCTGGTACGTGTTCGCCCGTGTGGCCAGATCGAAGGCCGAAGGGTTGTCACGGATGATGAGATAGTGGATGCGTCGGTTATTGACAAAGTCCTTTAGGCCGGTTGTGCCCTCGAGGACAGTTGGCAGGGAGGTGATCTGCATAAGGCCGGCTTTATCAGCCAAAGTCATGCGCGTAATGAGGTCGGCCACGCGCTGATTGGTGGGCAAGCGCCAATCCTCGTACGGGTCCAGTGAAGTGTTTCCATTTAAATCTTTGAATTGCTTGCCATCAATCGTAAAGATGCTCTTAAAATGACTGGAGATTACAGGCTGAACGGGGTCAGCCGCTTTTGCATTCGATACAACAAAGGACGAAGATAACACCGACGTAACAAGCGAAGATAGTAAAACCTTTTTAAAATGTTTCGAGCTAATCGTCATTTTTCTATCCCCTCACTTTCTTTTATTAATAACACCATTTCAATAATTCTTAAGTATTAAACTTTCATTTATGTAGGTGGAATACGCAGCATAGTGTTCGCCCCCTTTCGTAAATCTTTAAGGGCAAATTTTATTAAGCGTTTTCATTTCTTATAGAAAAAGCTTCTATTTACTTAAACAAATTTGTAAAAATGTTATACATTAATACAGCGGCTTGTGCTCTATTCGTAAATTCTTTAGGATGGACAGCATTATCATAACCATGAACAAGCCCCATTTCGACTAGTGCAGCTATACTAGGAGCCGCATAAGCTGATACATTGGCATAATCTTTAAATTGTTTTAGTTGCTCTTCCTTTGAATTGGTTGTAATTTGTTTCGACACTCTCAGCGTACGCTCAGTCATTACAATCATGTCTTCTCTTGTGATCGGTTCGCTAGGCTTAAATAAATTATCGCCCACGCCTTCCGTAATGCCCATTCCTCTTGCAATTCTCAAAGCTTCGTCGTAGTATTCGCCTGCACGTACATCTGCGAATTTGTCTCCCATTCCCCTGCTGCGGTCTAGCTCTAAAGTGCGAACTAACAAAACTAAAAAATCCGCGCGTGTGACTGGCTGATCAGGGTCAAATGACTTGTCCGAGCTTCCGTTGATAATTCCTTTAGAAGCCAGAACTTCAATCTGATTTTTTGCCCAATCCAGGGAGGCAATATCATCAAATGTTTTTTGAACAAATGCTGCTGCATATATACTAAAGTGTGTTGTCGTAAAGACAACTGTACCCGTTTTCTCATCATATCTGCCATTTGGTACCGGGATCGGTTGTCCATCGCCGGACAAGTACCATACAACGATATGCTCAAGGTGCTGCTTTTCATCATCATTCGGTGAATAAGGCATGCGTACTGTCACCGGTGCATTCGGATTGTTCCATGATACCTTCTTATCTCCGGATTGCAGGCTCAAATCAATCACAGGCCGGTCACCAATTTGATTCAATACACCCTTATCCAGCTTGCTGACATCAGCTTTCCCGATTTCCAGCGTGATGCTTTCGCCAGATAGTTCATTGGCACGAAACATATTATTCGGGATGTATACCGATGCAAGCGGCGATATAACTTGTATTTGAACCGAGTTCCCGCTATTTGAGAGCAAATTCGCCGGAACTTGCAGTTTATATGCTTCCGCACCAGGTATTTCCTTCATTTCAATATTGATTTTCTTGATTCCCTTTTCATTTGCAGCTGCCTGTTGAATTGCCTTATCCCAACTGGCATTACTTAATACAAAGGTTGCCGTTTTCGTTGCTGCGTCCAAATTCCCATCCCCGGGTTGCATGACGATGGTTCCCTTGCTTACTTGGTCATCTTTTGGTGTATTAGGTGTTGATGTTTGTGTTTGTGGTGGTGGATTACCGTTACTACTCGAGACGATCGACACCGTCACCTTCGCATCGGCATTGTACGTATAATCATTTAATTTACTATCTACAAGCTTCACGCTTTTCAGCTGAAGCTCTGCGCTCCCCTGAAGGATTGTTTTAAATGTTGCGGTGGCAAGATTTACAGTTCCATTCTCACCCGGTACTTTGCTTACCTTGGTAAACGCAAATTGCAGATGATTGCCATTCACCTGAGGATCAACTGAAAACCCTCCGGAAACACCGCTGCTGATCCCTTTAAACTCCATCATCGCATTGTCAAAATCGAGATTCAGTTCATAAGCATACAGATCGGTTATATTTCTTCCCGTGACGGTAACCTGAATCTCATTGCCTAGCGTCACCTGAGAGGCATTCAACCCCAATGAAAAAGATGGAGCCGTATCAGCAAAAGCGACCTGCGGCAGCAAAAGCATGATACTCATCAATACCATTAAGCCGAATGACTGTAAGTTTCTTCTCACTTTGAAGACCATCCTTTCGTTAAAGGCAGGGGAAAGTTACTAAACTTTCGCCCATGCCTTTACATGTAGTTGATTAAATTTGTTGTGCTACCGTAGCTAGATCGACAATATCGATTTTGCCATCGTTGTTCAGATCCATTAACTGATACTTAGCCCAATCCGCATCACTTGATTTCTTACCGTATGCAGCGGCAATGATACCCAAGTCACCAATGTCCATAACGCCGTTAACGTTGAAGTCGGCTTTATTGTAAATTTGAGAAACATTGGCCAACTGAGTCGTTCCCCCAAGCGCATTAGATACTAAGATGCTTGTTAAGGAAATGGGATTCGCCGTCACGATGTTTGTTTTTACTTTCAATTGGATGCTTAGCAAGTCAGCATCCGACTTGATTGCATTGGCTGCGCCTAAGCTTGCGAGCATAATCCGCACGATGCCGGGCTCGGTTTGCTCTTGTTTTATAACAGATAAGCCTGGTTTCAGTGGTTGCGCACCAACAAACTCGTATTCGGTAGGATCAAATTGAAGTGTCAGATCCTGTGCGTAAACTGCAGAATAAACACTACTTGTTACATTTTTCAAGCCGTATTTCAAGGAGAATGTTTCTCCCGCTGTTGCGGAAATTTTTCCAGTAAGAGTAGCGGTTGTCCCCACTGTGATGGAGTCTGTCAACGTGATGTTGTTCGAGGAGTTGCCGACAAGCACCTTGTAAATACCAGGGACAGTTTTCCATGCGTCTGCGTCAGTGTCCCAAATGGACAGCGGGTGGTTCGACGCGGCTGGGTCGATAGTGATCGTGACTTGCTTCTCCTCACCGGGAGCGAGCCAGACCTTCTTAAAGCCTACCAGGCGCTTGGGAGGTTGGTTCGCGCTCTCAGGCAGACCCAGGTAGACCTGGGGCACTTCTGCACCCGCGACGGTTCCAGTATTTTTTACGAAGACCGACACTTGGAATGGCTTGGTCCCATCGTTGGACTTCTGCGAGATGGAGAGCTTAGAAATTTTGAAATTAGTGTAAGACAGCCCGTGGCCGAAAGCGAACAGCGGCTTGATGTTCTCCGCATCGTACCAACGGTAGCCCATTTCCAGACCTTCGCTGTACGTCGCTGTCAACGGCAGGGGACCTGCTCCGTCGGGGTCAATCCCCGGCCACTGCGCAGGCGTGGCGTTTGCGGCTTCCCGCTCCTTGCTCGGGAACGTGATCGGTAGTTTGCCGGAGGGATTGTCGATCCCCAGCAGCAGGTTGGCCACGATGTTGCCGTCCTCCTGACCTGGATACCAGGCCTCAAGGACCGCTGGCACCTTGTCGAGCCACGGAAGCAGCACCGGGCCGCCGTTCTTGAGGACGACGACGGTGTTCGGGTTGGCTGCAACCACAGCCGCGACCAGTGCGTCCTGGTCCACCCCGTCCGTAACCGGCAGCGCGAGCGATGAGCGGTCGACTCCCTCACGGGAGATATCGCCGACCATCACCACGGCGACATCAGAATTCGCGGCCAGCGCCGCGGCATTCGCGATGTTGCTGGCGTTGTTGTAGGTGACCGAGGCATTGGAGCCCAGCGCGTGGAGCGCGTTGTTCAGGCCCTGCTCGGGCGTCACGGTATAGGGCGAGGTCACGACGATCACATTCGAGGGTCCCTGCGAGTTGAACTTCGCCGAGCCGGCGAACGTCGGGGTCCCGATGAGTGCGACCGATTTGAGTGAGGCCGCCTTCAATGGCAGTGTGCTGTGGTCATTCTTCAATAGGACGCTACCCTGTTCCCMGATGTCCTGGATCCGCCGCCCGTTGGCCGCGAAGTCGATTGGCCTCAGGCTGTTGATAGGGTCGTCGAACTGCCCCAACTTGAACATCACGGTGTACCGCCGGTCGAGCTGCTTGTTGATATCGGCGACAGTCAGCGCACCCGTATCCAAAGCCTCGTGGATCAGCTTAGGGGTAAACCAGAGGGGACTGGCGAACTCGAGGTCGAGGCCTGCCTTGATGGCCGGTGCCGTGCTGTGTGTTGCCCCACGGTCGGACATGACATAGCCCTTGAATCCCAGGTCCTCGCGCAGCCAATCGGTGAGCAGTTCAGAGCTTTCGCAGGCGTACACACCGTTCAAGTGCGGGTAGGAACACATGACGGATGCGAGGTTGGCTTCTTGGATCGTCATTTCGAACGGCAGCAGGTATAGCTCGTGCATGGTTCGGTCGTCGACGATGGTGTCCATGGTCTGGCGGCTGGTCTCCTGCTCGTTGGCCGCAAAGTGCTTGGCCACGGACTGCACCCCGCGTGCCTGCACGGCGTTGACCTGGGCGACGGCCATGACTCCMGCGAGGTAGGGGTCTTCACCAAAGTACTCAAAATTGCGTCCGGCGTTCGGAACCCGGCCCAGGTTGATGCCTGGAGTGAGCAACACGTTGTGGCCGCTGGCACGGGTTTCCTCCCCAATGATGTCGCCCCATGCCGATGAGACGGCCGGGTCGAACGATGAGGCGACGGTCAGAGCACTGGTCAGACCCGTTGAAGTCGGTGCCACAGCGCAGTCACCACCGCCAAAGGGACCGTTGGTCATCCGGAGAGTGGGGATGGCCAGGTCGGGGATCCCTTCGACGTGGCGCCCCTGCGCGGAAAAACCGCAGCCGGGGAGGTTGGTGTTTGCCACCGGCTTCATGGCAATCTGCTGAATCTTCTGATCCAGCGTCATGGCACCGATGAGAAGTCCGGAACGCACCTCGGGCGTGAGCGACGTGTTCATCCAGGGCATAGATGGACTTGTTGTCGCGGTGTCTGCAAAGGCGCTGCCGGCAAAGGTGAAGGTCAACGACAAAATAAGTGAAGCCAACGTAAGTTTTTTCGAATGAAAGATAGAAGCCAAACAGAATTCCTCCTAATGGTATACTTGTCTTCAAACAGCTTGGTATTTACGACTTACACTCCCTACACTTCTATGTCCCAAAAACGGTTACAGCGTTCTGATTTTAACTCCGATTCCGAAGTGCATCCCCCCCTTCTAAATATTGTTGAAGAACTTTCTTTACAAGATCACTCTTTTTGAATGCGCTTTCAATCAAGTTGAATCCAACCCATCCGGACTTTATATGAACTTCACGGATGGGTTAGACGACCTTCCTACCTCCTCCAATAGTTAGGCAATTTTTAGCTATTTCTTAATTCCTTTGTCATATTCCACTTTCGCCTTTTCCATCGCGCTGGCCCAACCATCAAGAAAGGCTTCGGCTGTCATCGTTCCGGACATTACCTTTTGGAAATTAGGTTCTAATGTTTGAGCCAATATACTACTGTAGTCAGGTAAATAAGTCGGCACATCTAATACAACCGTGTTTTTGTCAGCCATTACATTGGCACCGTCTTGAATGTGTTGGGATTTTTTCACATAGTCACTTTGTAACGCATCTACGTTAATAGGCATTTGACCGATTTTTTCATTCCAATAGGCTTGAGATTCACTGGAAAGAATAAATTTAAAGAATTCCCATGCTTCTGCCGGATGCTTGCTGTTTTTGAATATGCCATAACCATTTGCAGTTGGAGCCACGATTGTTTTGCCGTTGTCTGATTTCGGTAAAATTGTTGACGCGAATTTCCCCTCACCAAGCGATTGCAGATGGTTGTTGTAGGATCCGAAGTTATGCTGAACCATTGCTGCTGTTCCCGTATCAAATGTAGCTACCATTTCTTTATAGGCGTTCGTAATGTCGCTTGTAGGTGTAAACTTTTTATACATTCCTACATATTTCTTCAAGAACTCCACATTCTTTGGATCATTTACTGTAGCTTTGCCCTTGTCATTGAAGTAATGCTCCACACCAGAATACGCATACATGGCTGTAGTCAACTGATTAATACTTCCTGATCCCCCACGGATGGTGTATCCGAATTGATTCTTACTGGCATCTGTCAACTTCTCAGCATCTGTGAAAAAATCATTCCACGTCGTAGGCGGCTTTAGACCCGCATTTTTGATCAAATCGGACCGGTACCAGAAGACATCTAAATACATGGTACTTGGAATTTGGTACAGCTTTTTATCAGGTACCAACGTACGGTTGTAATCAACTAGACTTTTGGTGATTTTATCCTTCTCAGTCCATTTATCGAAGAAAGGATCCAATGCTAAGAGTGTACCTTTGGCTGCAAAGTCGGAGATCCAGATCCCAGTAACTCCGCCAATATCCGGTGTATCGTTTGAAGCGATTGCGACATCATACTTCTGTTTAGCCGAGGAGAATGGAATCCCAACATATTCAACCGTAATGTTCGGATTCTTCGTTTGAAAACGGTTAATAATTTCCTGTAAATAAGGCGTGCGATCTGGTCCGGCATTTTCATCCCAGAAGACGAGTTTTACATTCTCGGCTGGCTTTGCCGTAACAGCGGGCTTCGTAGTATCCTCRGGTCGGCTGCTAGCCGGACTGCTTGTACTGCTGCTTGTGCTTGTACCGCAAGCGGACAATAGCACGGCAACACTGAGGGTACTTAAAGTAAGAACAGAAGTCATTTTTCTAAACATGCTTTCAACATCTCCCTTTTCATTGAATCATATATAGGCTAATTCCCAGTGGGAAATTAGTTCAAACTTAGCCTTTGACGGCTCCAGACCCCATACCCTGAACGAGATATTTCTGTACAAAACCGAATAAAATCACAGCAGGTACTAAAGATATAAGACTTCCGGCAGCAAGCGCGCCATAATGGATATCGAACTCACCTTGCATATAGCGTAAACCGACTGGAAGCGTGAACAGTGCCGGTTTACTTATGAACATCAATGCGAACAAGAACTCGTTCCATGCACTAATGAATGTGAATACTGTGGTTGCGACTATACCAGGAAGAAGAATTGGAAATATCACAAGAAAAATCGCTTTCAGTCGGCTACAGCCGTCCACCATTGCAGCTTCCTCCAGTGCCTCCGGGATATTGCTGACGAACCCGCTCATAAGCAATGAATTGAAAGGAAGTTGGAACGTACTGTAGGTAATAATGAGCGCAAGTAGATTACTAGTCAGCCCCAATTGTTTGAATATCATAAATAACGGAATCAGTAGCATTGCGCCAGGTACAAATTGCGTACATAGCAGCATAATCATGAAGGCATTCTTTCCTTTGAACTTAAATCGGCTGATCGCGTACCCTACCAATACAGAACAGACAAGTACGATAATGACAGTCATTCCCGAGACGAATACACTATTTTTGAAAAAAACCGAAAACCCGACATTTTTCCAGGCAACTACATAATTTTCAAAAGTGACTCTCTCGGGCCAATAGCTGATAGGTAATCTTGTAATTTCTCCCTCTCGCTTGAGAGATGTCACGATGGCCCAATATAGTGGGAATAGAGTGAAAGCCATAGCCAAAAGGAGGGGCAGTCTCAATACGAACAATCGATCCAATTTTCTTAACATCTGTCTATTCCTCCCTGCCATAACGACTCAGTTTCAAGTAGCCCATTGCAAACACTAGCAGTATGATAAAACTGATTACCGTCAGGGCAGAGCCATATCCAAAATTCTGTGAGATAATCGCTTGATTGGCCACATACATCGTTAGCGTCGTAGTTGCGTTAGCCGGTCCACCACCGGTCATCGTGTAAATTAAATCAACATTATTGAATTCCCAAACGGCTCTCAGCAAGGTGGAAAGAATAATCGAATTTTTCAAATATGGAAGCGTAATATGGATGAATGACTTCCATCGTCCCGCACCATCTACCCTAGCTGATTCGTATAAATCTTGGGGGACTGTTTGTAAAGCTGCTAACATCGTAATCGTAAAGAACGGAATGCCTCTCCAAAGCTCCGTGAGTATCACAGCCGGGAATACCGTATTCAAGTCCGCCAGCCAAGCAAAGTTTTTTTCGATAAATCCGAATCTTACGAGTAGACTATTGATAAGTCCCATATGCTCATTAAAGAGCAGCGACCACATCGTTGAAGTAATGACCCCAGAGACCGCCCAAGGCATAATCGAGATCGATCGGAACAAACCGCGATAAGCAAAAGTCTGCGTTAAGAGAAGGGCAATCAGCAGTCCAAATATTAATTGAAATACAACTTCTATCGATACCCACTTAAAAGAAATCAACAAACTGGAGTAAAACAATTCATCCTGACTAAAGATAGTCTTGAAATTATCCAAACCGATAAATCCGTTATAATAAGGCTTGGCTGGATTAAAATTTTGAAAACTGTAATAAAACACATTGGCCATCGGGTAAAATAAGAAGCTCATAATGAGTAGAACGGCTGGTGCAATCAACAAATAAGGCATCCAATGCGTTCGTGGGCGTTTCATTCGTTTTCGCTTTGGTCTGTTTGTCGGACTGGTCGACAGTTTGTCTGTGTAGATCGTGTTGGCACTCATTTGTTTCCTCTCTTCCTTCATGAATTACAGAATTGCAGCGAATAAGGATCCCTATAACGGGCCTTAACTTACTCATTCGCTTCACTCCGTTTGGCTATAAATTAAATATAGGGATAATTGGTTACGTTTGGAATTCAATATCTTTTCAGCTCTTATCAATATCTTTTCATCCTAAAAGTTCAATATTTTAAAAAATGAAAAGCACTATCCTATGATTCAGGAAGTGCTTTTTCTGGCTAATAAGTTAGTGGAATTAGTTTGACGCATTCTTAAATTCTGACGGGGATACACCTGTATATTTTTTGAAACAGAGACTGAAATAATGCGGATTTCTAAAGCCTACCTTCTCAGCAACCTCATACGACTTCATATCATAAATTCGAAGAAGCTCCATAGCCTTTTTCATACGTAATTGATTAAGGAATTCACTAAAATTAATGTTTTTTTCCTTTTTGAAAATAATACTTAAATAGGTCGGACTGATGTGTACGACACTCGAAACGTCCTGTAAAGAAAGGCCCTCTTGCGCATAATGCGTCTCCATATACGCCACAACCCGATGAATGACCTTCTTCATCTGATTATCGCGTTGATGATTGACGATGGACACGAATTGGATCACAAGTTGGCGAATACAAGCAAAAATTTCATTGACCGTTTGCATCTGTTGCTGCTTCGTGTAGATCGAGTAAAAATCATCTAACTGTTTGGCATGTTCTTCTAATTCTTTGTACATCACTACGGTAATTTCAACCCCAATTAGACGTACTCTCGATAAAGAAATCGATTGGCTCTTGATGATGGACTGCTCCATCGTACTTAATATGGAAAGTGCCTCTTCCTCCAAGCCCAACTTGACCTTCAAAGCCAGTTCTTTCTCCAGTCCTTCAAATACGGCAGATTCACTATGAGGTGCGAGACCGATATCGGCAACCGTTAACACACGGTTCGTCCCCAAAATATGACGGAACTCCAGAGAAGATCGGGCATCCTGATAAGAAAAAGCAATGTCTGCAGCCTGCTCATAATCAAAACCAATGCCTGCCGTCACTGTGGTTTTCAAAAATTTCTCTACATTGACACGGATGGTTTCTGCAATCTTATAAGCCTGGCGTTCCACGTCCTCATGCAAATCTTCAGCAAAAACAATGAGTACGATTTCATYGTCAATGGAATTAAAAACAATGCCTCGTCCCAAGCTAGCAAGCGTTTCTTCAGCAACGTTGATAACACAGTACTTGAGCACTTCTTTTCCAAAACGATTCTGGTAATCAGGGTAACTATAGTCATCCGCCTTCAGCAAAATGACAACAAAGCGGGCAGCATTAAGCTGAAGACCGAGGAAATCGATACCTGAATGAATTTCTGCCGGAGCCAGCTTTCCGTTAATTAGTTTCACCAAAAATTGCTGTCGCAACAGCGGCATTCCTTCAACGACCTTCTGCTTCATTTCAGACTCATATTCATGCTCTTTCATTGCACGTTTTGCCGTTTCAAGTAACTTTTCACTATCAACGGGCTTTAATAAATAGTCAAATACCTTCAGTTGTAACGCTCTTTTAGCAAACTCGAAATCATCGTAGCTCGTCAACATCAGGATTTTGGTTTCGGGATAGGCTTTAACTACCTGCTCAGTCAGTTCAAAGCCATCGACAAATGGCATGCGTATATCAGTTATTATCAAGTGAGGTCTTTTCTCAGCTACGAGTTTCAAGCCCTCCTCACCATTCGCTGCAGAGCCCACCACTTCAAAGCCGTTAAGCTGCCAATCAATGTTTTTACTTAAACCACGAGTAATAATCACTTCGTCATCAATAATTGCAACCTTATACATACAGGGCCCCCCTAGCGTTTTATGTTAGCCATGTTATTTTGCATAAGCACCACGATAACATAACTTCCATTATCTGAATGTGACAACAACGATGGTTCCCGCTTCGGAACTACTCTCATACCTAAGTCCATACTTCATGCCATAATTCAACCGAAGACGCTTATGCACATTATAAATACCGATACCAGTTCCATCCCCATCCTCACTCGTGCACATGTTCGACAAGGATCGGTTAATTTGTTCAAGTTTCTCAGCAGCCATACCCGCACCATTGTCCTCTATACGAATCACACAATCATCCTCTTGAATAAAACCCTTGATACGGATATGGCCCTTTTTACGACTATTCTTAATGCCATGGTAAATCGCATTTTCAATAAGTGGMTGCAAGGTCAACTTTACAATATTAAAATCAAGCACAGCTGGTTCCATATCTATTTCATAGGTAAAGCTGTCCCCGTAACGCAACTCTTGAATTGTAAAATAATGATTGATATGCTCGATCTCCTGAGACACAGGAATGATCTCGCTGCCTTTACTAATCGATATACGAAAAAAATCGGAAAGCGAGGTTACCATCTGGCTTGCTTCTTTCTTTTCGTCCAGTTCAATCAGATGCTTAATAGAATACAGTGTGTTATAAAGAAAATGCGGCCTGATTTGAAACTGTAGTGCTGCTAATTCCGCCTTCCGCTTTTTTTCCTGCTCTTTCTCTATCTGCAAAAGCAGCTGTTTGATCCTATGGATCATATCCCTTATCCCTCTATTCAACACGCCAATCTCATTTCGCGACAGTTCCTTGAATTCGATGTCAAGGTTGCCTTCTTCGATCGTATTAATTTTTCGCGTAAGTCGAATTATCGGCTTCGTAATGATATTGGCCAGAAAGTTAGACAAGAAAATTGCAATCACAAATAAAATACACATAATCACTAAGATCAGGTATTTGATGTAGTTCACTTTATGGAGTAATTCATCCTTAGGTACAACCGCAGCTATTTTCCATTTGTTGATTCTTAATGTATCGTAAACAACAAGCATCTCATTCCCAAATTTATTGGTAATTGTGATTTGTCCGGATGCTTGTGCGGTTTGCATGACTAACCGTTGCAATTCAGAATCCTTAATCTTATATTTTTTCGCAACATTCTTGTAGGAGATAATTCCGTCCTCGCTAATTAGGCTTAAATAGCCATTATTACTGATTGTTGGATTACTTAAAATCGTTTGAAAAAATGAATTTTTTATATTAAAAAGAATAATACCTTTACTATGCTCCACATCTTTACCCAGCAGATTATATAAGCTTACCACTTTCCCGCTATCATTCTGATTATGAGAAGTCCCAAAAGGGTCAGTATGAAGGGTTTCCCAATGGATAACAGAAATCGGGTCGGTTGCTTGTCCAATCCTGTAAGGTTCAAGCGAAAATTTCACCTGTTCGGTCAGGTCATCTTTTCTGTAGAACGCTGGACGGTCATGGTTGTAATAGATCAGCGTAGAATCGATCAAAGCTCGATCGGGAGAAGCTCTGTTCAATACTCTATTCAATTGCAGATAATCTTCCGTTTGTAAGTTATATGCTGGATCTTCCGTACGCATCGAAATATCGGATAAGTCAGAATCACTAACGAGAATAGTCAGACTCGTCACCACATCTGTTAATTTATCGTTTAGAAATCTTTGAGTTTGAGAGACGGTATCGGAAATACTCGTAAATGCATTTTTTTGCAACTGACTGGAAGCAAGTAGGTAGGAAAATAAGCCAGTAGTAAATACGAATAACATAATAATTGGGATAATTATTACTAATATGGTCGATTTCAACGAACGATTCCGAATGAATGACAGGGTAACCCCTCCATAGTTTGATCAGATATTCGATTGGTGTGTAGGTTGTCTATGAAATGAATATATAGGGAAATAGATAAATGAGGAATTCAATATTTTTTTAGCTTTAATCAATATCTTTTCAAGATTAATTTCACTTCGTCGCCTTTTCATGGAAATTTTTCTAATTTTTTAATCATACGATAAACTTCTTACTTAAACACTCAACAATTTTTGCAAATGCTGAATTATTTTTTCTGAAAAAGGGCGTCGTGTCACAAGCGACATACCGGTCCGGATGAAATCAGAGAATTTTTGATAAATGAGGTTGATTTTTATGAAACCGAAAAAGCCGCATTTTCACGCGGCCCAGATTTTTTAGGAGAACTATATTTTATAATGCTTTTGTTCTATTTCTCTTCTAACTCATTCACCGGTAAAACTTCGAGCCAATCAATGCGCACTCTGTTTTCCACGGATTTAAGTACAATGCGATGTAATCCAGGACTAAGCTGGAATCCGTTGTTCAATCGTTGCGTACCCCATGATTCCCCAATAACTTCTACTATCTCAATTAAATTGTCATCGACTGAAACGGCCATCCACGCTCTTTCATTAGGAGCAAAAGCGCGCAATTCAACCGTATACAGAGAGGCCTTGGAATCATGACCCACTGTGAATTCATAAGCAAACCAATCCTGAGGTGTTAATTGAACACATAATCGTTCATCCGCTTGCCAAGGTTCCCCTTTGCCATGTTGAAAGTTTGGTGCCGTTCTAGATCCTTCTATAAAGCGGATATCTGTTCCGTCATTTTTCCGAAATCCAATGTTTTCATCCACTCGATTCATGATTCCGTAACTTATGCCCTCACCATGATAGCCATAAAAAATAGCTGGAATACGAGTGGATGGTCTGCGGAAAAGGGAATCCGTTACTTCTTTTTGATACAAACATTGCTCAAAAGAAATATTGTGCAGGTATTCCCATAAAATGTGCTCGGCTGCTGCCTTATCTGGTTTAACTCCGCCTTCTAAATAGTCTATCAACTGCTGCCAGCCTGCTGGCTGTATCACAGAGCAAGGCGAATTAATTTTATCCATTTTCTTCCAAGTCCAAAAATTCCATGAAATATTATGATCCTCGAATAATCGAAATGCACCAGCATACCATTCCTTATTATTCTCGCCGCCTTCGCCCATATAGATCGGCACGTTCCATTCTTCACGCTTATCCAAATAAATCTGAATACTCTCCGTATCCGGGCTGTTCCAGTATTTATGAAATTGAAGCATAAGATTATCGTCAATCTTTTCATTAAAAATCGACCAATCTGTGGCCCAGTGCACACCTTCCAAAATAATCATATGACGATCATCGACTTCACGAATGGCTTTCGTAATTTTTTTATAAAGCGGCATGACTTGATCATTATAGGCTGAAAACCATTCAGGCAACGGCTCGTTCAAAAGATCATAACCTGCCACAATCCACTCATCCTTATAACGCTCAGCCAGCATTCGCCATAACGCGACTGTGATCTCTTGATTCCGCTCGTTCATAAACAGCTCAGGTTTATCGAACTCCGAATCATCGATATTCGTTCCTGTCTGTCCTCCACTGGCACCGTGCAGATCAAGAATCACATAAAGCCTATGCTCACGACACCAATCAATGACGTTGTCTATGATCTTCAAATGAGCTTGATGAAAACGAACAACCTCACCATCACTATCCTCTATCAAAAACCTGGCAAGAATCGGTACACGAACAGAATTGTAACCATCCGCAGAGATTTGCCGAATATCCGACTCAGACGTATATCGATTATAATAAATCTCCCAGAATTGCTCAGCCTTCTCTTCGCCAATCAACTCCTTAACCATTTGTTCGATTCGTCTTGGTCGATCCCCTTGATCAGGAAAAAGCCACATGTACCCTTCCGGAAGCATCCAACTGCCAAAGCCAACGCCACGAAGCAGAATCTCCCTTCCTTCACCGTTTATCAGCTTTTTGCCTTTGGCTTTTAAAAACCCAGTTACTTCATGACCTCCAGTTATCACAACAAGACTCCCCTTCTCCAATCCAATTGATGGCATTATCCTTTGATCGCACCTTCTGCAATCCCATTAAGAATATATTTTTGCAGAAATAGATAAAAGATAATGACAGGCAGCATAGCCAGCAATAAGGCAGCTAAAATATTTGACCAATCATTGCTGTATTCGCCAAATAACATATTCGTTGATAAGAGCAGTGTATATCGATCCGAATCGGTCAATATTAACAATGGCAAAAGAAAATCGTTCCATATCCATAATAAATTCAAGATCGCAATGGTAGCTGTGACAGGTAGTAGTAGCGGAAAAATCACAGTAAAGAACAATTTCAGCTCTCCACAGCCGTCGATAACGGCAGCTTCATCCAAATCTCGAGGTATGGATTTGACAAAACCATGATATAGAAAAATGGCCATGGACACACCTAACCCGATATAGATGAAGCCAAGTCCATAAATTGAACCTTGGATGTGTAGTTCTCTAGATATTTTCACGAGGGTGATCATGACCGAGTGAAAAGGGATTAACATCGAAAGAATGAAAAGTCCAAACAAAAAGGCACTCAATTTCCCTTTCGTTCTGGACAGCTTGTATCCAGCCAAGGAAGCACAACCAATAATCCCAAATAAACCAACAACAGCAATTTGGATCGTATTCGATAGACTTCTTAAAAAATGTATTTTTTCAAAGGCGCTCGAATAATTGGAAAATTGAAAATCAGCAGGAAAGGATAGAATATTCGTCAACATCTCACTTTGCGTTTTCACAGAATTTAATAACCCCATATAGATTGGAAATAACATCACAACCGTTCCGACCAGCAAGAAGAGAAAAATAAGAGATGAGCCGGCACGACGACTTATTAGGCTAAGTCCAACACGTGCATCTTGACTACTCATGCTTCCACCTCTTTTCTTTTCATGATCCACAATTGAACGAGCGTGACGATAAAGACAATCAAGAACAGAATCATTGCCTTAGCGCTAGCATAACCATATCGACTACTCAAACTAAATGCTTCTTCATAAATATTAAGCGCGATAACCTGTGTAGCCCGCCCCGGTCCACCGCCAGTCAAAGCAAATACCGCATCAAATACTTTAAAGGAACCGTTTAAAGTCACGAAAAGACCAATGGTCAAAGCCGGATATATCATGGGTAGCGTAACATTTCGAAAGGTTTGCATCGCATTAGCACCATCTATAGCAGCAGCTTCTTTCAGCTGTTGCGGCACCCCTTGAAGTGCTGCAATATAAATGACCATTAAATATCCTACGCCACTCCAGAGGGAAAGAATTAAGAGTGTATAAAAGGAGAATCTTGGATCCCCTATCCATGATTGGTCTAAAAAGTGAAAAATCGTATGTTCAGCTATATAGGGTAAAACCTTAGTGAAAATAAACATCCACATAAACCCGCCGATAATTAAGCTAATCATATTCGGCATAAAGAAGATCGTCCGAAACCAAACCTTACTTCGTTGTTGAGATTCAATTAACACTGCCAAAAGGATAGCCAAAAAATTTGATAATACGACCATGAAAATAACGTATTTGAGTGTAAACCAAATGGCATCCAGAAAGTATGGATCATCTGTGAGCGCTTCGATATAGTTGCTCAATCCCACCATATTATAGGTGGGATTGAGCCCATTCCAATCCGTCAAGCTGTACCATATCCCCCCAAAAGAGGGGCCGAGTACAAAAACAGAATAGAATAGTATTGCGGGAAAAACGAAGGCTAACAGGATGATGTTTTGCTTCCTATTCCTTGTAAAAATCATTTTGTATCACTCCTAGTTAACCGTTACTCAGCTTTACTTAGCAGCTTTAACTGCTGCTGCCCATGTTTTATCCATTGTTTTAATAAATTGCTCTTTGGTTATGCTTTTAGCATAATAACTTTGCAATAATTTAGCTTGCTCGTCTGTAACTCCATTTGGCAGCTTCAAATCCTGATACGCTTTCCCATTTTCTACATAGGCGGAGGATTCCTTAACCCACGGATTCACTTCGAATTTATGAACAGTTGAGATGGGATTGAATTTCAATTGTTTAAATAGCGCGGAAGAATCTTTCTCATCCAGCATATAGTTCAGTAAATCAAGTGCTACTTCTTTGTTTTTAGTTGTTGGCGATACAGCTAAGGAAGTAGAGGTTGAAAGATTAATCATGGTATCTTTGGAATCATTGCTTACAGGTAATGCTGCAACCCCCATTTCAAAGCTTGGATTAACTTTCAGAATGGCATCCGCATTCCAAGGGCCTTGTACCCACATAGCGGATTTTCCATTGGCAAATTCAGCGGCACCAGCTTCATTACCAACCTCGAAAGGTTTTTTCGTGCCGTTTGCGTTAATGAGATCGATAATATCAAAAATGGCTGCTACATCACTATATGAAGCCTGACCCGCACTCATCTTTTCAATCCAATCCGGATGCTTCGAGGAAACAATACCACCAAGCGATTGCGCAGTCATAAGTTGTGGGACCCATGATTCTTGAAAAGCCAGTTCAAATGGTGCAATATTCGCTGCAGTTATTTTTGCGATAACAGCTTTCATTTCATCCAATGTGTTTGGAGGTGTAATACCCAAATCCTTGAATATTTTTTTATTGTACAAGTATCCCCATGTTGTGCTTTCAAAAGGCAGCACGACGATTTTACCATCGATCGTAACGGTCTTCTTCACAGGTTCATACAAGCTTTTAATGGCTGCTTGACTAGATAAATCACTTAGGTAACCTGCTTTGTAATAAGCCGGTATATCATTTGCATGAATGGTAAACAAATCTGGTGCGTCATTCGATGCTAGACGAGTTTGTAAGATCTGCTTGGATTGATCCGAATTAGGCATTTCCGTTTTAATCGTGACATCTACATTTTTCTCAGCCAATTCTTTCGCTTTAAATTTCTCGTAGTATTTTTCAAATTGTTCTTTATACTGGGGATAGCTCATAAAAACATTTAGTTCTACTTTTTTCGGAGTTGCAGTCGCCTTTGTACTGACTGGTGCGCTTGCAGGTGCTGCAGGACTAGTGTCTGTATTCGTCTTACTTGTGCTAGTGCCGCATCCTGTAGTTAATATCAAGCCTAGAATAATACTCAAATGAAGCGTTTTCCTCATGGATCGTTCCCCCTCTGATTTAACTGCTCCTTCAGTATAGTGGAAGCGTTTTCTATAATCATTTCAGGATATTAACATCTTCTATTGCACAATATTGATATATCATTTGGACGTACAATCCAATTATTTTCGCAATTCTCCGGGGGCAATTCCATAATGTTTTTTAAACACCCTGTAGAAATAGGCAAGGTCTGGATACCCTGTCATTTCAGCAACGTGTTTAATAGATAACTTATGATCCACAATGAGTTCTTTGGCTTTTTCCATGCGTTTGAGATGAATATAATCGGTCATCGTTTCTCCAGTGAATGTTTTGAATGCCCGACTTAAGTGCTCTTTACTTATATAAAAATAAGCGGCGAGTGACTCCAAAGTAATCGATTCGTTATAATGCCTATTGATGTACGCGGTCACTTCTCTCAAATCCAACTTATTTCTATTTTTCCGTGCCTCCAGTAGTAAAGCAATAGCCTGATTATACATCCGTTCAATCTGTCCAATGGTCTCTATCTCAGAATTCCAGCCCATTTGATCGGACGGCTGTTGTTCCAATTCAGATATGATATGGTTCCATTCCAGCTCACTTGTGGAAACAAACTCTTCGAGCATTAGTGTAAAGTCATGACCGATTTTATTCAGAATACTGCCATCGAATTGTTCAACCTGCATCGACTCCATAAATTCTCCTAACGACTTCAACGTTTGAATGACACCTGATGCGTTTAAATCCAACATATAACCGTAGATCAATTGACGATATTCCAAATACTTATCGAGTGAACCCTTATCGGCAAATACAAGAGGTGTTTTCCAAGATACTTCTGATGTTTGCTTGGCTTGCTGCAGTTCACGAACACATTGCGCTAGGGCAGCATTCAGCTCCACTGGATCCACCGGTTTTAATAAGTATTCCTTCGCTTGGGATCGAATAGCTTGCTTTAAATAAACAAAATCATCATATCCACTCATCACAATGATCTTAAGCAAAGGATGTTTATCATTCAGCGCCTTTAAAAGCTCGACACCATCAATACCCGGCATTCTCATATCTGTTACCACGATATCAGGTGTTAGCTCTGCGACCATTCGCAATCCTTGTGTTCCGTCCTCGGCCTCACCTATTATCGTTAATTGGAGCTTGTCCCATTCTCCAAGCTGCTTGATTACTTTTCTTGACCAAGGCTCATCGTCTATAATTATCACTTTATACATCTTCAAACTCCTCCTCTTCCAATACCGGCAATACGAATAAAACGATCGTTCCCTTCCCTAACTTGCTGAAAATACGTATACCATATCTTTCGCCAAAATGCAGCTTCAACCGGGAGTCGACATTTTTCAACCCAATGCCTTTTCTTTTTCCACTTTGCTCATCTTCAGATAATTTCGAATTATTATTTTCAATGCCAGAACGTAAACCTATTCGGATATGTCCAAGCTTCTCTTCGTCTAGACCTACGCCATCATCTTGAACAGCAATTAGAAGTTGATTACGGATTCGTTTGATTCTTACCTCAACGAGCCAGTTGCCTTCTTTTTTATGCAGTCCATGTTCAAATGCATTTTCTACAATAGGCTGGAGGGTGAATTTGGGAAGCTGGCTCTCAGCAGGCAAATCATCTTTCTCAACCAACACTTGACATCGCCCAGTAAACCGCTGCTCCTGAATAAATATATAGTTCTGCATATGTTTGAGCTCATCTCTAAACGTAACCAAATCGCTCCCCGTACTGATTGAATATCTTAATAAATCTCCAATCACCCGTGTAACTCGATAAATCTCAGGTGCATCCTTCTCTAAAGCCATTCCTCCAATTAGATGTAGGGTATTGTTGAGAAAATGCGGATTGATCTGAGCTTGCAGTGTCCTCAGTTGCGCAGTCTTAATGTCTATTTTCCCTTGATATTCTACTTCAATTAATTCTTTAATGCGTTGCATCATGGAGTTGTATCCATGCTCGAGCAGGCCAAGTTCATCACTGTTTTTGACTGATTTTAATTCAAAGCTTTGAATTTCTGCTCTTCTCATGGTTCGAGCTAGACTTATAATCGGCTTACTAATACGAAGCGAAAAAAGAATAGAGAGAATGATCGAGGCAGCAACAAATAAGCTCCCAGTGACAATACCGGCATTAATCGTAGCTTGTGCGCTGCGATTTATCGTTTCGAGCGGTATGGCTTTTATCAGGGTTAATTTACCATTGCTAACTTTCTGCATAAAAAAATAATACTTATTGGTTTTCTGAATGCCAAGACCACTATCAGGTACAGCAAGACTTTTTAATAGCATGGAAATATCTCCCAACGCCTGTTCATTCTTAGACCCAGATAATAATTCCCCTTCATCGTTGCTCAATAAAATGGAGCTGTCTGCTTCAGATCCAAGAATACTACCGACCTCATCCCAAACCTTACGGTTGATCTTAACGGAGAGACCACCCAGCAGCTTACGGTCTTCAAACCGATTCATACTGTGAAACGCATAAACTCCATTTAGTTCCTGCTTAAAATAAATATTAGTCGGGGTATCTAGCATTCGGCTCCAAGGTCCAGTCTGGATATCCATAAAAGAAATTAAACGGCCAACATAACTTACGGATAATGCCTGTTTGTTTTCATGAATATAAAGCGTAAAATCATCAATTTTACGGGAATTCGAATGTAATAATGAGGTTAGGGTATCACCAACATATTTTTGCGTTAGATATTGTACATTTAAATTTGGATTAGCTACTTGTTGAAGATTCCCCATTAATTCCGAATTGATTTGAACCGTATAAAATAAAATGTTCATCTGCTCAATAAGCTCATTCAGATATTGATTAGCCCATTCCATACGTGAGTTATTGGCACTAATCATTTCCTGTTCCACCGAATGACGTGTATTGTTGCTAGCAAGCCATGTTACAGTTACAACAGGTAGTGTAGTTAAACAAATCATCAAAACCATCAACCTAAAACGGATTCCTATTTTTCTTTTCACGAGTGGCCCCTCTCCCCAATTTTACGATCGATAAGAAACTATTCGTGTGATATAACGCGAATCCTCTAAGCAGCAGGATAAGATTTCAGCAAGCTTTTGTTAATTGGATTTACTGACGTTGCGATGGTTGAGTTACAGAATAAGCAGTCCAAGACTGTTTGATCCAGTTTTGGACTGCTTATTGTTGGTGCCCACTTATAAAACTACCACTATTAAAACTTGAATGGAATGAATCCATTTTATGTTATGCCTTTCCAGCTTTACGAATAAGAACGGATTTCACCGCTTGTTCTATTTCTTTGTACCCCGTACATCGGCATATATTTGATTGTAACCAATCTATAATTATCTTATCATCTGCATCAGGATGGGTTTCTGTTAGAGCATGACAGTTCATAATAAATCCGGGAGTGCAGTAACCACATTGAAATGCCCATTCCTCAACGAAAGCTTCTTGTATAAGGGTGTTATGTAAGCCTTCAATCGTGGTGATTTCAGCACCTTCCGCTTCCATGGCTAACATTAGACATGATTTGATAGGCAGTCCATTATATAGTATTGTACAAGCCCCACAATCCCCATTCTCACAGCCAGGTTTTGCTCCGGTCATTCCAAGGTTCTCTCTTAATACATAAAGTAACGTATTCGCTGTTCTACAATGAACACGCATCTTTTCGCCGTTAATATGAAGTTCTACAATAAAATTGTTATTATTACTAGTTGGCAAGGTATTCCCCTCCCAATTGATGTATAACATCAGTAAGTGCACCTTTCAGAACCCATTCGCGGTATTCGGATGATGCTTTTATATCATTTAGAATTTGAGCAGGCAATCTTTTAACCGCTTCATCGATTCTGCTTTGAACTGGCAGATGCCTGTTATTTATGACTTCCTCTATCGACTTAGATCGAAAGGGAAACGAGCATACGCCGCTGAAAGCAACTCGAATTTCTTTACCCGTATTCAGTGCTGCTAAAGTAACAAGCGGGTAGTCAATTGCTGCCTGTTTTCTTTTTTTCATAACTACGTAGGGCATATCAATAAACTTTTTGTCGATAATCGCTGTAACTAACAGTTCACTTGGTTTAAGGTGGAGAGTTTGATGGAACAATTGATGAATAGAAACCTCCCTGATTTCGTTTAACAGTGCGATTTGTAGATTACAGTCCGTTAGCAAAAGAGGTAAAACCGCTTCTTTATAGATAAACCTGCCGCAGATATTTCCACCCAAAGTAATCTTATTGCGTGTAGTCCTATCTGCAATTCCCACGGCCGATTCCCCAAGGAGAGGAAAGGTCTTTGAATCATATAACTCATTTAAAGTAAGAGCAGAGCCAAGCATCAATTTTTCATCTGCATACGTTAATGCTAGGCATTCTGAAATTCTTTTGATGTCAATTACAGCTCCGGTATATTGGATATTTATTCTTCCAAGTGAAATGATCTCTGTTCCACCGGAGTAATAAAGGGGCTGTTTCCCCTGCTGAGTTAATTGATGATGTAGGTGGACAGCCTCTCGAATAGTTGATGGCCTATAATATTCAAAATCATATGGAATCATACTGGGTCTTCCCCCTAGTCTTCCATATATATTCTGGAAAAAGTGGCAATCGAGTAAGCGCTGTTCCTGCTGCTCTGGATAGCGCGTCTGCGAGTGCAGCAGGCATGCCAATCAAGCCCTGTTCTCCTAATCCACGCGCACCATAGGGGGCTTCAAGACAAGGCGTTTCTACAAATACAACCTCATATTCTGGATTCTCCCCATACCTCATGAGATTGTAATCCCTTAGAGTAGGGTTTAAAACTAATGCGTTTTGGTCAAAAATAAATGTTTCTCGATTTGCAAAACCAAGGCCCATATTCATTGCACCCATAATTTGACCTTCGGCTCCTTTTTGATTCAGCACTTTCCCAGCGTCAAGTACTGAAACTGCCTTCACAATTTTATAGGTACAATCCCTTGAGTTGAATTCTACTTCAACGGACTGTGCGCCTACGCTCCATTCCGGACCTGGACGGCCCTCTCCAGTTTCCGAATCTATATATGTCATAAGTTTCTGCGTATAGGTACCTCTCCCGATAATTTGTCCTCCAATCGTATTACCGTTAGGATACGTATAGCCATAACAAATGTCCTTTATCTCGATTTGGATCAACGGATTGGGCACATAAAACACTCTTCCTCCGCTCACTTCTAAATCTTGAGCCCTTACTCTCAAAACTTGTTCTGCAATTACCTTTAATTGATAAATTGCGTCCGCAGCTGCATCAATGACTGCCCAACCTGCCATTAATGTCCCACGGCTTGCAACCGTTTTCCAGTGTTCCGGAGTTGATGATGTATCAACCTCCATTTTGACATGGATTTGATTTACATCCATTTTCATTTGTTCCGCCAAAATCTGAGTTAGCACTGTTTTGGTACCTGTTCCGATCTCGACAACTCCACAAATCAAATTGATACTGCCGTCAGGGTTAAACATTATGACTGCTCCTGAGCCGGCATTAACATCAATGGATGAGTTTTTCCAAAAACAGCTGATTCCCTTAGATCTTATGGTATATGGGTCAATTTTCTTTATTCTCCAAGTATCCCAAGAAATAATTTCTCTTAGCTTATGGATACAACCTGGTAAATCTCCCAAATTACTGTTGGTTAGCTGTTGTTGGGTCGGGCTTGTATCCCCTGGAGAAATGGCATTCTTTAAACGAAGTTCGAGGGGATCCATTTGTAGCTTTTCCGAAAGACAATCCATCGCCCGTTCCATAGCAAATGTCAGTTCAGAGTGGCCATACCCTCGATAAGCAGAAGCATATGGATGGTTTGTGTATATACATAAACCGTCACAATGTACATGTTCAATTGAGTAAGGTCCTGAGCAGTCTATAACCGCTGCATTTACAACATCAATCGCTTTATCTGAATATGCACCTCCGTCGAAATAATAAGTTATCTCTGCAAACTTAAGCTTACCTTCTTTTGTTGCACCTAGCTTCACTTCCGCCTCAAGCCCAATATGAACTGGAGAAGTTATCAAGTCTGCTTCTCTCTGATTTTGTATCTTTACCTTTCTTCCTCCTACCGCTTTAGATGCTAAATAAGCAATGAGTTCCAATTGAATAGATGCCTTGCCACCGAATCCTCCGCCTACCAATGGAGTATTAACAATAATTCGACTTGGCTCTAATCCAAAGTAAAGCGCCATATATTTTTTCACGGCAAATGGAGCTTGAGATGACGTTTCAATCACAACTGTGCCGTCTTTCTTAATTTCTGCCAACGCACATCGGGTCTCCATGGCAGCATGATCCGAAGGAGCGAACGCAACCGTTTGTTTAACAACGAACTCACTTTCATGCCTACCTATTTCTATATTTCCTTTCCTAACTTTGCTTATGTTTGCTATATTGGTGCCGGACTGAGGATTGGCATTATTGGTATGTTCATACTTATCCAAGTGCTCATGGATCAGTGGTGAATTTTTTTCAATTGCTGCTAATGGAGAATTAATAACTGGTAATTGATCATAAGTGACTTGTATAAAACTCGATGCTCTTGTGGCAATTTCCTCGCTATCGGCTACGACGGCGGCTATTATTTCCCCATGATATCTCACTTTATCAATTGCAATAATTGGTTTATCTCTTAGATCTTCCCCTGTTAGCACATCACAGTACGCTCCAGTTAAAATCGCACGAACTCCATGGATATTCCAGGCTTTGGATAAATCGATCTTCAAGATTCTGGCATGCGCATAGGGACTAATGACCAAGTTGCAGAACAGCATTCCAACTTGTATGAGATCTCCAGTATATCGGGCATTTCCTGTTACCTTATCCAGTGACTCTTTTTTGGGTATGCTCTTCCCGATATACACTCTTTCTTGTTCCATTGCCCACACCATCTCCGTTATATACTTGTTTGTTAATTATATGAGGTATAGCAATGGTTATTACAAGATAAGAACGATTGAATAAAGCCCAATATTCCTGCAGGAGCTAGTTAACATCCACGTCAAAAAATCCGATATGTTTTTTCTAAAGCGTACTTAAATAACTAATTTGGATAATTCAGTATTATGTACACACATATTATTCAATAGTTAGTTGTCGTTTTTACTTATGTAAAAAACCACATATAAAGGAACTTAATAAAACGAAGAGCTATTTAAGCTTGTGTTATTAAAATGGCTCTATTTGGGGAATAAAGATGGTATGAATATTTGAAGCATGGCCATCATGATGTAAAGAATTTCGGAGGATAACGTATGACCAATAAAAAAAATCAAACAAGTGTCTACACTGGGAAAATAATTTTGAAAATAGCTGTCACTTGCTCTTTATCGTGGGAAATAGGAAAACTATTAGGATCTGCACATCCTTATCTCGCTCCGTTGTCTGTAATCCTCTGTATGAAAAGCACACTAACACAATCCCTTCACTTTGCTATGAATCGTATGGTTGGAACAGTCATAGGGGTGGCTTTTACTGCAATAGTTCTCATTTTTTTTCCCAAGCCAAACGCTTTGATATTGGGTTTACTTATTTTTGCAGGTCTATGGATAGCCAAAGGATTACGAAGAAATCAGATTGTATCAGAACAGTTAGCAATAACCATTTTGCTCGTGCTTGTATTTGAACCTAAGTCTGGTAACTATATCGTTGACCGTCTTCGAGATACAAGTGTTGGAATTTTGCTTGCAGTTATCATACAATTGTACGTATTTCCGGCTAATTATAAAAAAGAAATTAAAAAGATGATCATTCCATTTACTAATCAATTATCAGAATTATTTCGGCGTACTGCTGGCTGGGTTCATCGGGGGTGTCATAAAGATGAAGGAGAACGGTTAACACAAGAGATTAAACATTTCCTTGAGATGAGCCAAAATACAGACAAGTCCTTAATGGAAATGAATAAAAATATGAAATATTATCCCTTCTCAGCACAAAAATACAGAACAATAACAGGTTATCAGAAACAATTAAACAGTTGGAGAGATGCTATTATGTATCTAGAATGTACGGTAAAAACCGTTGGCAAATGGTCTACTACCGGACTCATGTCAAATATGGATAGAAAAAATTGTTCTAAACAATTGAAAGAAATAGGGGAATTTTTCCATCATCAAGCCGAAACATTGGAAGCCATTAGGGGAGAAATGGCTATAGAACCCTTTAATATGTATGTCAAACCAATTTTTCTACATATTTGCCTTCCTGAACAAATAAATTCACCTCCATTTAACATCGTATTCTATCAAGATACGCTAGATCTTGTCAGGAGCTTAAATGAGATCAACAAACTTTAAATGTTCATTACTGTAAAGCAACCGAAAATTAGTAACTTGGATTACCTCTCTGTAATCCTTAGCTATTGTCGATTTAGAGGCGAGAAATCAAGATCAAGAATAGCATTAATGACAGGGATTGCCCAGATTCTGAAAAAGATTGCCAACAACTGGCCAGGGGGCCAATAGGATGGCAATCTTTGGAGGTATAGTGCTTTAGAGCTTTTTTATTTGCATTCGTATTTTACAATTCTGTTTACTAGTAAGTAAGCCCGACCAATCGCCTTGTAAAAAAGGGGTAGAATGCGCATGGATTATGGTATTACTTTCGATAAAGATACAGGAGGCATCACCAATATTAACATTTGAATCTCTAGAAACGTGATTGATATTGATATACCCGTTAACAAATGATTTCACCATGGCATCGTAGCGGTTGTCTTCATGAAATTTATATTAATCATAATAACCACTCCCTTCTATTTAGCCGCCTAACAACTACGAACTTTTTATTATAGGCTATTCACTTGAATCATAAATGTGTTCTATTCCAAAAAGTTCTATATGGTCAAGGGTGGAATATTGCATGGACTGTTGTCTCATTTATGCAAGCATACATAAGCATACATAAGCATACATAAGCATACATATTCCGTTATGACTCTCTTCCCATTAATAGCTCGTCAATTTTCTTCATACGACTCTGTTCTCTACTTCTCATCGTCCTTTCCTCCTGCCTTAGGGAAACGATTAAGGAAACACACATCCCGATAATGATGATCGCAAATGGAAGCGCTGCTACAATGGATGCTGTCTGTAAACCACTTAAGCCACCGCTAATTAGAAGAACTATAGCAATAGATGACTGAAGAACTCCCCACACAATTTTCACTTTATTCGACGGGTTTGGATTACCTTTGGTTGAGAGCATGCCCAAAACAAAAGTGGCTGAGTCAGCAGATGTAACAAAAAACGTAATAATCAATAAGGTGGCAATAAAAGCAATAATCCCCCCCATAGGCAGCTGCTCTAGTGTTAAAAATAAAGCAGATGTAACATCCTTTTCAGCCGCGGCCGCAATCGGATAATGATCAAACAACTCTAAGTGCAACCCTGTTCCTCCGAATACAGAAAACCAAACGAAGCTAAATAAACTTGGGATCAAGAGAACACCTAATACAAACTCCTTGATTGTTCTGCCTTTGGAAACACGTGCAATAAAAGTACCGACAAAAGGACCCCAAGCTATCCACCATGCCCAATAAAATAACGTCCAGACACCAACCCAGGTTCCCTGTGTAAACGGAGTCATTCGTAGGCTCATGTACACAATATTTTGCAAATATCCCCCTAAAGTAGAAGTAAATAAATCCAGAATGAAGGAGGTAGGGCCAACTACAAATACGAAAGTCATTAGCAAGACGGCTATAATTAAATTGGTATTGCTCAATATTCGGATCCCTTTGTCCAAGCCTGTCGTGGCCGAGAGCAAGAATAAAACCGTAACCACTGCAATAATGACCACTTGAACAAATGGACTTATTGAAATACCGAACATATGATTTAATCCGCCATTAATCTGAAGTGCACCTAAACCAAGCGAGGTGGCAACACCAAATACAGTAGCAATGATGGCAAGTGTATCTATCACACCTCCAACCCATCCCTCTGATATCTTGCCAAGAATGGGTGAAAAGACGGCGCTAATTAGCCCCCTCTTACCTTTCCGGAATTGAAAGTAAGCTAAGGCTAGCGAAATGATGGTGTAGATTGCCCATGGATGAACTCCCCAATGGAAAAAGGAATAACGCATGGCTAGTCGTGCAGCTTCTATGGATGCTACAGAAGCTCCCTCAGGTGGTGATAAAAAATGGGATAATGGCTCAGACACCCCCCAAAAAACAAGCCCAATCCCCATTCCGGCACTAAACAACATAGCGAACCAAGTTGCTGTTGAATATTCAGGTTCATCTTCATCTTTACCCAGTTTAATCCTTCCGTACTTACTAAACGCAAGATAGAAAGCAAAGAGTAAGATACCAAACGTTGAAATTAAGAAAAACCATCCAAAATTATTAATCGAAAAGTCGAAGAGTGAAGTCGCGGAATCAGCCAGCTTATTAGGGGCAAGAGCTCCCCATAAAACAAAAGCCAAAATAATAACAATTGAAATATACAAAACCATTTTTATAACCATCCCTATATACTATTTTATATTAATCATTACCTAATTAGGAAATATAATGCATTAATATGCCATTTCATCTGATCCGAAACAAAATATAGCCCATCAAACCACAGCTTTAAACACATAGTTGTGGTTTGATGAACTCTTACTTTTTACTCTCTTCTATTTAAACTCTACAAGTTTCCATAAACAACTTAGGAAATGTATCGACCTACCTTTAAGGCAAAAGAGATGATACCTCATTGTTCGTGTTTATGTACGTAAATTGGTTAGCACCCAGGCCTCTATATGCACTCCTTGACTTATCCCCTTTTGTTACAACGTGTATCGACTCAGAGCCCCACTCTTTACAAATTTGAATATACCTGCTGCATAGATTAAAACTAATTTCAAATAAATAAACTTTACTTATTTGGATATCAGGGAGCACCCAAGTCGCGGCATCTTCGGTGTCAACCATAATAATCGAATCCACACCCATAGCTTCCAGCTTTTTCTTTCCATACTTATTGTTCGTGAGTGCATAATATTGAATGCCTTTTGAACGTAATAGATGAATGAAATCTTTTCCCGCTCGGTTCGGAGCATTGACCAGTACATACTCAGATGAATTGGATTCTTCCTTGTTTTTCATTTTACTTTTCCCCCTTTGAGAGGCAACGAAAATTAGCCTTTAAGCCACACTCCTCCTCGTTACCTCTACACAATTACGCTTACGAAGTTAGCTGTCGGATTCGGACCTGAGAATAGCCCTACTCAATACATCTGAGATTCACCCCAACTGTGCATGCTGCCATACACCTGCTTACTTGGTTCCCCCGCTCTTGCCTCGTGCAAGACTCAGCGCTTACTCATGCCTGCTTATTTCCGAATCATTTTCAACCAAAAGCCACCATGCAAGCTCTTTGGTTCCAGCGTAATGATGAACGCTTTCGAATCTACGTTGCGAATGCAGGCGTACAAAAACTTTTCATTTTTTCTTCGAGCCAATACTTCCAAAACCAATCGTTCTCTTCTATCATACTAATCGCAGCGGCTGTATACTTCTCACCTTTTAAAGTCAGGATCATACGGAGTGTGAAACAAGAAACATAGACGATTTGAATCGCTAGAATGCTGCCTAATATGGATAACACGCCGCTTCACCTCTTTGATTACCGATGAGGACCCTCCACTAGGAAGATCCTTAAACATCATGTCATGATAAGCGTTCAGCGATATAATCTGGTCTAGGTCCCTTACCTGAGTAAGGAGCATTGAGTTTATTCAGCACACTATTATATACAATGAAAACATTGCTGCGCGGATCTGGGGTAATATTACTATTTGAACCGTGCATTAAATTACAATCGAATAGGAGGATGGAGCCAGCTTTACCCGTAGGTGCAACAATACCGCCTTGTTTGGCAAGCTGTTTTAGACTCTCTTGGTCAGGAACCCCATATTCTTGACGGCGAAGCGAGGATTTATAATTCTCATCCGGCGTTTCCCCTACACAGGAAACAAATGTACGATGTGAGCCAGGTATAACCATAAGGGGACCGTTATTGGCATGATTATCTTCTAACGCAATTGAACAGCTAAGCGCTCGCATTCTCGGCATCCCATCTTCCACATGCCAAGTTTCAAAATCCGAATGCCAATAAAACTCTTTACCTGTAAATCCTTGTTTAAAATTAATTCTGGATTGATGGATATAGGGTTGGCTACCCAAAATTTGACTAACGATGTCTTGTATACGTTGATCCGAAGCCATTTGTTTGAACACTTCGTCATCACGATGCACAGCGAATATGGATCTAATTTCATCATTCCCTGGTTCTCTGATCACTTCAGGCTTCTGCACTTCTTTACTTTGCTCCCAAAGTCTTGCTAGCTCTTGCTTCCAAAATTGAACCTGCTCCTCGGTAAAAAAGGATTCCAAGAACAAATAACCATTTTCCTCGTAAAATGTAAGCTGCTCCTTACTAATTTCTGTCTGATTAATTGTAGGGTTATAAACCACCAGATCCTGCCGCTCCAGTAGCTTTGGCTCCTGATAGATTCTTGATGGATAGCTGTCTTGCATGCTCGATCGATTCACCGTAATTTGCCCCTTGGATGTCAACATGGATTGCCACTCTCCTTATTAGATTTGGTCTAACGGGTATGTCCCTTCAGCATCATGAACTTCTCGGCCTGTTGTAGGCGGATTAAACACACAAATCATACGCATATCCGTTCTACCGCGCAGCAGATGTTTCTCATGACCGTTTAAGACATAGAGGGTTCCTTCGGAAATGGGATAAATCTCTTTGCTTTCGAGGACTTCAATCTCACCGTCTCCTTGAATACAGTACACGGCTTCAACATGATGTTTGTACCATATCTCTGTTTCAGTACCGGCTTTAATCGTCGTATCGTGCAAAGAGAAGCCTACCTGGTCACTTTTCACAAGCAATCGTGTACTATACCAAGTTTCTGTATCTACATGGAATTCAGTGCCGACTCTCTCGGCAAGTTGTCTTACTATCATTGCCTGCTCCTCCTATGCCTGTTTACTTGTCAACTTTAATTCTGTATAAATTTCTTCCATACTTTCTCGTAAAATGTCCAATCCTTGGACTAAGCCTGCTTCATCAATGATTAACGGTGGCATGATTTTGGCAACTTCACTGTCGGTTCCAGAGGTTTCCATGATCAGTCCCTTCGAGAAGGCACGTTCACATATTCTCTCTGCTAGGCCACTAACTTCGAAGACAATACCTTGCATAAGCCCTCTTCCTCTGACCTTCCCTTTTAATTGTGGGTAAGAGGCTACCATTTCTTGCAGACAGCTATTTAACAGCCTGCCTTTCTCCAGAATGCTCATAGAGAATTGCTCATTTTCCCAATAACGAAGTGCTTCCGAGGCTGTTATGAAGGCTAAATTGTTGCCCCGGAAGGTGCCATTATGTTCACCAGGTTCCCAAATATCCAGTTCAGGTCGAATCAGTGTCAACGCCATTGGCAATCCATAACCACCAATGGACTTAGACAGACAGATAATATCCGGTTTAATTCCCGCCTCTTCGAAGCTGAAAAAGGTTCCTGTTCTTCCACAACCCATCTGTACATCATCGACGATGAGTAGAATACCTTGCTCTTTACATAACGTCTCAAGACTGCGCAACCATGAAATGCTCGCCTCGTTGATTCCGCCTTCACCTTGAATCGTTTCCACGATGATCGCAGCCGGCAGCGATACGCCGCTTCCCGTGTCTTGAATGTAATTCTTCATGTATTCAATCGTGTCGACGCCATCACCCATATAGCCGTCATATGGCATAGATACCGTATGATGTAAGGGAACACCTGCACCTCTTCGCTTGAATTTATTGCCGGTTACAGATAAAGCACCGAGCGTCATGCCATGGAAAGCATTCGTGAAACCAATAACCGTTGATCTTCCCGTCACCTTACGGGCAAGCTTTAATGCGCTTTCTACAGAATTAGCACCCGTAGGACCAGGAAACTGAATTTTATAGGAAAGCTGCCTAGGCTCCAAAATAATTCTTTGAAATCGTTCAAGGAACTGTTCCTTCGCTTCTGTTGCCATGTCTAGACTATGCGTAACGCCATCAGCTTGAATATATTGAATCAGCTTTTCCTTTAAATCTGCATTGTTATGTCCGTAATTCAATGCGCCAGCGCCCGCAAAGAAGTCAATATATTCTTCACCTGTTCGATCCCATAGCTTATACCCTTTCGCTTTTGTAAAAATAGTAGGAAAAGAGCGGCAGTAGCTGCGAACCTCAGACTCCAGCATGTCAAAAATATGTAGGGATGGTTTACTCGGATCTAATACTTTCATGGGTGAGTTCCTCCTAATTGTTGATTAATAGGTCCAATTTGTATCAATCGTTCATCCTCGTGTACATCTTCTGGGAACAGGTGCGAAGAGAACCCTTCACTTTCTAAGTGCGGTGCTTTCATTTCCTCCGCCAATTTACGGAATAACCGGTTTGATGCTGTGTTGCTAGGTGATATGGTTGTTTCTACATACCTTACCTCTGCACATGAAGCTGAGGTTATTAACTCACGTAAAAGAGAACAAGCAATTCCCTTTCCTTGATTCTCCGATGAAACAGCAATTTGCCATACAAATAGTACTTCAGGATTGGAAGGGCGAATCAGTGAGGTCACGAATCCAACAATCTGCTTATCGATTTCTGCCACTAAACAAGTATCTGCGAAATATTCACTCAACATGATGTAGCAGTAAGCTGAATTCACATCAAGCTTCTGACTATCCTTAACCCGCTGCCACATGTACCTGCCATCCTGCACGGTTGCTTTTCTAATTACGCAGTTATTCGTTTCTAAAAGAGTCAAGAGGGAGCCTCCTTCTTATTCGATGGATGTCGATACCTGCCCTACACCGCCCATAAACTAGGTTTGTCGAAAGCGACTTAGAAAGGTTTGCAATCTTGGACTTTGTGGATTTCCAAAAATCTGCTCCGGTGTTCCCTGCTCAACGATCGATCCGCCATCTGAAAAGAGGATGCGGTCTGCAATATCCCTTGCGAAATCCATCTCATGTGTGATCAACATCATGGCCATATCCCTTTGCGCTGCAAGATCCTTGATGACGGACAGTACTTCACCTACAAGTTCGGGATCAAGGGCAGACGTCGCTTCATCGAACAGCATAATTTTCGGTCGCATAACCACAGCTCTTGCAATCGCAACTCGTTGTTTTTGTCCTCCTGACAAACGAGAAGGATATTCCATCGCTTTATCGGCTAAGCCAACTTTCTCCAGCATCGCCATGGCACGTTGTTCAGCATCAGCCCGTTTCAAACCAAGGACATGAATAGGGGCTTCTGTAACATTACCCAGCACAGTCATGTGAGGAAATAGGTTGAAATGCTGAAATACCATGCCAATATGACTGCGAATTTGATGTAAGTATTTTTCATTTGCTGGGATTAACTTGCCCTTTACTTCTTGATGCCAGAGCATCTGTCCATTCACCTCTATGGTGCCTGCGTTTGGTCGATCTAACGTCATCAGCATTCTTGCCAATGTCGTTTTCCCAGAACCACTCGGTCCAATGACAGCTACCTTTTCACTTGGGAAAATATCCAGATCAATCTCTTTAAGAACTTGAATATCTCCATATGACTTACTGACACCACGATATTTGACAATGGGATTCCCATCTTGTGAAGCAGGTGTATTGAAACGTTCAATAGGGTTGCTGACTGACTTCTCTATTGCATCCATGTAAATACCCCTCTACTTATTTCTTTGAAAATATCTCTCTAGCCATCCAACAAGCAGTGATGAAGGATAGCTGAGTAGCAAGAACAACAGCCCCACTAGCGTAAATGCTTCCAAATAACGAAATGATCCAGAACCAATCGCTTTCGCTGTCTGTAAAAGCTCTACGAGTGTGATGGCAGACAGAATGGGTGTCTCTTTGAACATAGTAATTAAATAATTCCCCATAACAGGAATGATTGGCGGCAGCGCTTGGGGTAATATAATACTCCCCCACGTATGCTTAACGTTGAAGTTTAGCGCCCTAGATGCTTCCCACTGTCCCCTTGGAACAGCTTCAATGCCAGAGCGAAACACTTCAGACATATAGGTACTATAATGAATACCTAGCCCAATAACACCCGTGGTGAATGGTGAAAAGGAAATACCGTACAAGGGAAGTGCATAAAACAGGACAAACAATTGGACAAGCAATGGCGTACTTCGTATAAACTCCACCCACGCTAGAGCAGTTCCAGCAAGTACCTTACTTTGTGATCTGCGAGCCAGTGCTAGCGGCAATCCAAGTACGATGGCAATGAAAAAACCTACAAATGTCGCTCCGATCGTGATCGGTAATACCTTCAAGAGTTGAGGAAAAATATGCCAAGCATAGTGCCAATCCCACATGCTAATACCGCCCCCTAATTGTCCTACGCTCCATGTAACGAATGATTAACGTTAAGGCATAGGAAAGGATAAAGTACAGGATCAACATGCTGGTGAATATTTCAGTTGTCTTGGAGCTGTCGAACGTACGCAGTATCATACCTTGATAGGTAAGATCTGTGAGCGTAATTAAATAGACCAATGAGGTTCCCTTCAACAACTCAATTTGCAAATTGCCGAAAGAGGGGAGCATTCGAACAAATGCTTGTGGAAGAAGTATACGACGCATTCTTCMATACCGACTCATGTTCAGCGCAATGGCTGCCTCATATTGCCCTTTGGGAACTGAAAGAACTGAGCTTCGCACTACTTCAGAACCGTAAGCCCCATAGTTCAGCCCCAGCGCAATAACTGCCGCTGTCATTGCTGGAATCTGGATATCCAGAAGCATTGGAAGTGCAAAGTACAACCAAAACAATTGAATTAACAACGAAGTGCCTCGAAAAACTTCAACATATACCGTAGCTAAATTACGTACGAGCCAAAAGCCAGATAAGCGCATCAAACCAATAGTGAACGATATAATTGCTGAAAGTATAATTGCGAGCAAAGTAATTTCAAGCGTAACAAGTGCTCCTCTTGCCAACAAGGGGAAAAAGGAAAAAAAGGTCTGTAAGCTAAACATGCGATTACCCTTTGGACAGCTGTTCGGCCGTCATATCACCGGGTAATTCCTGATCCGTAAATCCGAATGGCTTCAATATTTCTAGTAATTGTCCTGACTTTTTCAGCTTATCCAATTCTGCGTTGAAGGCTTCTCTAAATGCTGTATCCTCCATACGAAATGCCGCCGCGCCATAGCCTCTGATGCTTTTCCCATCAATTTCTGGTTGTTTAAAATCCATCACCCGCTCTATCTTACTATCTTTGRCTGAGGCTAGTGATGCTTGTAAGGAAGGTCCTGTCATCGTTACCGTCTGTACACGTCCCGCTTGTAAGGCAGAAATAGCCGAAGGTTGATCGGATACCGTAACGATTTGATCTTTGGCCACGCCAGATTTCACCAAGTATTCATTCTCGATAGCGCCTACCATAACAGCTACCTTTACGTCTTTATTAGCAGCAATATCTTTATAGCTATGTAAATTGTGAGGATTTCCTTGTTTAACTGCAATCGCTTCGCCAATACTGTACTCTGGATTTGCAAATGCAACTTCTTTGCTTCGTGCTGGGTTAACAAACATACCTGCCGTAATGACATCGAAGCGTTTCGCCTTCAATCCGGGAATTAAAGACCCGAATTCGGTTAAGACGCCGTTCATCTCATTGATCCCCATATTTTTCAAAATAACACGTGCCACTTCTACGGCCTCTCCCGTTAACTTACCGTCTGGCGTTGCATAAGCATACGGATTTTCATTCGCAAATCCAACTGTAATGAACCCTTGTTTTTTAGCTTTCTCAAGTGTATTCTCCTGGGTCGTTGACTTTTCATCGTTTGCATTTGTTTGGCTACTTGTACTTTGGGATGTACAACCCACCGCTGTCAAAACCAGCAGCAAACATAGCGCGTACGAAAACAACTTATTCATTCAAAAACTCCTTTTTTCCATTAATTTGGGGCCCTACACAAGTGTAACATGATCCTTTATGTATCACACCCTTGGTTATCTGGTCTCAGAGTCGCTCAGCCCCTCTGTCCCTCCTTAAGCGTAAATAAGATGACATATGCAAGAAAAAACTCGCTTATCCCTCCAAATGCTCAATTATACGCAATATTCAAATTATATCGTTAAAAAAGAGAAAAACCGCAATAATGCTCATTATCACGTGATTATTCTATATTTGTTTGTATAAATGGCGATTTTTCGCTAAAATTATGTTAATTAGATCATTTACGGCTTATTTTCGAAAAAGTTTAGGAAGCGGTAATGTTAAGTACGGAACACGGCAGTGGTTCATTAGGAAGTCTTATCCTTGTGGTTACAATTTCATTTGTCATCATGAGAAGGAACGATATTTGAGGTATCTATTCAACACCTGCCCTATCGCTCCACTTTCCTTCGTCAGTTACCAAATTTAGAAATTTACTGGTTAGTGGCCCACCAGAGCATGTCGAGGCATTTCGGGCAGCAGTAAGTTAACCAACTATCTTAGGAGGACTAATATTGAAGCAACGTATTTCTTACACGCATTTGCAAAAGCTTGATGGGCAACAACAAAATAAATTACGCGAATTGTGGGAGCCGCAAGAAGGCGAATACATGGCCACAGGTAACCATGAAGAAATGATTTATTTTTTAAATGGTGTACAAAAAAATAAGTCACTTCCCTTGCTGTCTCTTGGTCAAATGATGGCTTGCTTGTCTCAAACTGGAGACAAGTTATCTGTGAATTTTTCTGAGGATACTTGGGAGGTTACGATTGACGGTAAAACTTTTCAAGACTTTGAATTATGTTCTGCTCTATTCGAAGCGCTTATCTCTAACTTATAAGCAAATATTTTAAATGCCTAGAGCCCTCCGAACAAATCCTGCTGAATAGAGTAGGGTTTGTTCGTCATTAGGTAGTACTTCCTTTATAATTTTGCTGTTTTTACACTTGATTTGTTGTTGCAGGTTTAAAATCTTGATCATTAATCGGTGCATCGATGAAATCATTATCATTAATAAAGTTCCATACATTTATTGTTATAGAATTTCCAATAAAAAGGCCATTTCCTAAATTATTCTTACTATGTGCATCCCAGCTTGATTGGGCGTTTTCTCCAATTCCTACTGTTGCATTTCTTTGCTGATTGTTGATGTTTATACTGTTAAATAAGATTGAACTGGGCATAAATGCTCCTCCTGAATCCTCTGCTAATTGCCAATTTTTTCCATACTAAGCGATAAGGTTCTTTGTACATGTTGGTTCTATGAACAATTAGTGATTTTTTATTGTATTCGCCTATAAAGTAATTGTTACTAACTTGGCGTGGCAATAGCTTAAAACACACTTAAAGTTCGCTCCGCTTTTCTCCAGCAACAATTTGAGACACAGATGCCCATGAAAATGAATACACTACATCATAAAAGTGAATGAAAGGGAGTGGGAATCGGATGAAACTGACGAAGGCACCTTTTCCTTGGGATAGCATGATACGCATCTTCGGACCGAAGATATCTTCTAAACTGCAGTTGCTGTTGCAAAAGCCAGTACTCATTGAATCCGATATCCGAGGCCAATTGCAACAGTATTCAGGATTGCCCGATGCCCCCCCGCATAGGCGACCCGGCTATCTGAACCAAGAAAATAACTTAATGGAATATCGTAAAGTAAATGTATCGATCTCCMCAGCGCCGCCGAGCACGTCTGATATTTTGCGGTCAAACCGCCTAAAGGATGAGCTTTATGCCTAATGTGTTTAACATTTTTAACATCAGAATCAATGAAGTCGCTACTGGTGGCGTCGTCAATTTCGGAGACAACCTATTACGCGGAAATGCGGCAAATTCTAAAGCAGTCGGCGGCAACACTGTCATTGGGGACGCCACATCTTCCGTTAATACGGACCGAAACAATGTTCTGGATCCGGATCTCAACGATCAAGGAAACAGCAATCTCGTATAGGAGAGCGCAAAAAATGAACTTTTATATTAACAATATTAAAATCAACTCCATCGCGAACCTAGGCGCTCTTAATATCGGTTACAACATTTTGTCGGACAATAAGGCAACGGAAATTGCGGAAGGCGTGAATGAGAAGACGCCCGCTGAAGTGCCAAATGAAGAATTGTTGCCGCCCCCACATCCTGTAGTCAACAAATGATCGATGGGAGAAAAGTAATATCTGAAGGAGGCGGCATGATGTACGATGCAAATGTGTATCTGCATTCCTGTATTTGCCAATTTGAGCAAAGGATCACTATGCTGGAGTTTAAGCAATCCGAGTTAGAGGCGGAAAATCAACGTTTGAAGGATCAATTGTTTGGGCTCAAAGATACGCTGAACAATCAGGCCGAACCAAAGCATACAACGCCTCCAAATATTACCTACAAGATTCAGGAACTGCACGTTAATGAGCTTAAAGGTACATTAAACATCGGTATAACTTCAACCGCAAATACCGAACAATTGCGCGATATGATTGAAAAGATCAAAACTAATCAGGGAAATATCGCCGAAAATATGGTTTTTTCACAAGATACAGAAAGCCCCTAATAATTAATTATGAACATCAAATATCCCTCACCTGGCGGTTGGTGAAGGTTCCGGGCTAATTGTTGGCAAAGATCATCTTTTTAGAGTTTTTCGACAGCTTAAACATAAGCTTCTCTTTTGTAAGTACAAAGAGGAGCTTTTTAGCCGTTCAATTCCCCATCTTACTTCAAGTGATTTCCCGGAAGAACCCGCCTTAATCTTGATGATCAGAGTATGATGCTCCGGAAGGCATTGGGGAAAACGAACGGTTCTTACATCTCTTAAGGACGTATCCTATAGAGACCATACATTCACTTGAAGGTACAGTTGTTCATAACTTATTATAAATAAGTTATCACGGTGTTTTGTTTTGTATTCAAACTATTTTCTATTAGAGTTCTATTTAGTAAAACTATTAAGCTTAAATAGTAGTGTACTATGTAACCTTTCCCTCACTTTTTTATACATATTAGAATTGAAAAAAATAATATTATTGTTTATAAAACAAAAGACCCTAGCACTAGGCTAAGGATCTTAGATTTAGGGTTAAAAGTATTATGATCCAAATGGCACAAAATATATATACTCAGTTATTTCGTTATAAATATAATATATTGCCTTATAAATAAATTTCATCTTATATATTACATCATAAATGAGGATGTCAAAATATGAGAATTTGAAGGGCTGCCGGATGGATCGGCAGCCCTTCAAGTTGCATTAATCTTTTAATAACTCATACACTTCCGTATCCAACTTCTTGGCAAGTTCTGGATTGTATGTTTTCTCATAAGCTGGCTCAACGGTTACTTTTCCTCCGTAGAAGATGACATCCTCCACCTCATGAACATGTAACGTAACCACACATAACTTCATGGTTTTCTCAATCACTCCAGATACCTCTGCAGCACCATACACCGCGTAACAGCTTCCGGCTCCTATGAAGTTAAGAACCACATTCGGATTATTACGGATATTCTCAATACTAGAGGCTTTATGGCCCAGTGCAATCTTTACTTTAGTTCCGTCTTGAGATGCAAGCACCCAAGACACAGCACTAATTTTAGGCAAACCTGTATTCACGTCGATCGTAACCATCGTTACAATTTTTTCACCTTGTAGTGAAGTGACTAAATCAGAACTCAGTTGCTTCGCAGAAATTACCATGCTTTTCCCCCTTTTCTAAATGGTGCTACTACTCTACGCCTACTGATAGACCGAGTTCCAACTCACCGAAAATCTCCGCACCCAATGAATGTCCCACTAATACATTTGCAAAAATCGGATGAAGCCGTAACCCCGCTTGTGTAAAGATACCTTCCGCTGCGTCCATTCTTCCCCGCAAAGCTCTAGTCCAAACCGCCTTATTGCAATGTTGGGCCACTTCGTGACATCATCATTTTCGCATGAGACCGTTTTAGCAAGTTTCATGCATCTAATAAACTATAGCCCTCAGGGAATGTTCAACCTCATTGATGCTTTCAGAACTTTTCTTATTACTTTCAAATAATGCTTCTACTGTTGCCAAAAGCTCTTCGATTGCAGCGGCTGATTGTTCGGACACGGCAGCGAGGTGCTCTGTGGAATCTTCGATGGTTTCCACGGTATGGTTCATATCATCCATGTGGCGACTGTAGCTATCGGAAATTATATCTAAATTGGATATCGCATGATTGATCCTTTCGAACGTCGCTTGGGTATTCCTCGAGATCGTATAGCTCTCTTCCATCTGAGAAGATACATGTTCTATTCTATCTAGGTTTTGATTCGAAAGATTTGATAATTACTTCAAGCATTCCGTAATCCGATCTGCTGCATTCGATGATGTATCTGCCAGTTTACGGATCTCAAAAGCGACAACAGCAAACCCCTTCCCTTGCTCTCCGGCTCTAGCTGCTTCAATGCTTGCATTAAGCGAAAGCAGATTCGTTTGGTTTGCGATTTCTTTGATTGTCTGGCTGAATTCGCCAATTTGCGCAATTTGATTAATTAGGGTATTAAATTCCTCAGTCATGGCGCCTGTGTTATTTTTAAACTCAGTTAAGGTGTGAATCAACGTCTCAATCTGCACATGTCCCGAATGAGATAGATCCTTCGTACTGGCACTTTCCATTCGAAGGGTATTCGTCGAAGCGGACATCGTCTTAATCATCTTGGATAGATCTCCAACTCTGTCGTTTATGGTAATTGTTGATTCCATCTGTACATTGGATCCGCTTGCAATTTGTTGAAACGATTCTGTCATTTCTTCGAAAGATTTATTATTTTCCCTGCTGTTTTGGGTAATGAGTGCCATATTCTCCGAGATCGTTTTTACCATGTTCAAGATAGCTATTTTCTGATGTTGTTGGATGAACATCAGTTCTTCTGTTGTTTTGCGAGATTGCGCCATCTCACGCAAAACATAATTCGTTACACGCAGCAAGGAGAAAAGCACAATGTTAATCAAAATAAAGTAGATAACATATTTAGAAGCAAGATCACTCGACATCTCAAATTCTTTCGTCGTCTTGATCATGTAAATCAGCAATCCTAGCCCGTAAGCACTTGCGGCAATCAAGGATAATCGCATATAAATTAAAGTGATGATGATGAAAAAATAGATTTGGAATATATTCGAGAGATCGGGCTGGGTGAAAACCATGACCGTTGTATTGGATGCAGTTAATCCTACGGCCAGGTAGCAAAAATAAGGTATGAAACGCTTAGTAAAATGCAGAGTTCCGAAGACAATAGTAAGGACAAAACAAGTTCCTACGATGATTAACGGGCTTCCTGTCACTTCCTTTAATGCAACCAATGATAACAAAGCGAGCAGTAAAACAAATAACAAAGCTATAAACACAACATGATTTCGGCGAACCCAATCTCTTTCTTGGGGAGTCAACTGATTTTCTCGTGACGATCTAGGAGAAAAATAACGAAGATATGAGATCATTCGCCCATTCCTTTTCTACTTATTTAATCATGTCCAAGCCGAGTCAGTATATAACAAATTAACAAACTGTTAAACGAGTGCTTTTTTCTGTTCTGCAAACCGGGCAGCGACATCATAAATCAAATCTTCCTGGCCGCCAACCGCCTTCATTTTGCCGAGTTCCACTAAAATATCGCGCTCATCCACGCCGAATTTTTTCGCCGCTTCTTCCGTATGAAGGAGAAAACTTGAATAGACGCCGGAGTACCCCATAATCAAGCTTGAGCCCGTTATCTCCTGCGGACGCTGCATATATTTCGCAACGATATCGTTCGCTACGTCCATAATTTTGTACAGATCTATTCCCGTTCGGTAGCCCAATCTTTCAAGCACTGCCACCATGACTTCTGTCTGCGTATTTCCACTTCCTGCCCCGAGGCAGCGCAGGCTTCCGTCGATGTAAGTCGCCCCTGCTTCTACAGCAGCAACTGTGTTCGCCATTGCCATAGATAAATTGTTATGCCCATGGAAGCCGATTTCGCATGAACGTGCATTCTTCAACGCAGAAATCCGCTCTTTTACTTCGTGAGGCAAGAGCGTTCCGGCAGAGTCTGTTACATAGACGATTTCAGCCCCATAACTTTCAAATAATTTGGCCTGCTCAACAAGTTTGTTAACTGGCGCCATATGAGCCATCATTAGAAAGCCAACGGTTTTAAGCCCAAGCTCACGACCTAGTTCAATGTGTTGGCGTGCAACATCTGCCTCCGTAACGTGTGTCGCCACGCGTACCATCTTCGCTCCTGCTTTCACCGCATTCTGAAGATCTTCCTTGATGCCGATCCCGGGGATGAGCAGAACGGATACCTTGGCATTGCTGCATTCGTCCACTGCCGCCTCGATTAGCTTTAATTCGTCGACTTTGGAAAACCCATATTGCAGGGAAGAACCACCAAGACCGTCACCATGTGTAACTTCGAAATAGTTGACGCCTGCCAGATCGAGTCCGCGTGCTGTTGTTCTCACCTGTTCTTCCGTGAAAGCATGCCTTATCGCATGGCTGCCGTCCCGCAGCGTCACATCCAGTATTTCCAAACTCCGATTCGCCATGATGTTCCCTCCTTTATTTGTTGGTCGCAGCATTCGCCTGCTTCGCTATCTCATTTCCTACCTTTGCCGCTGCAGCGGTCATAATATCCAGATTTCCGGAATAGGATGGGAAAAAGTCACCCGCACCTTCCACTTCGATAAACACAGAAATTTTCTTTCCATCGATCTGTGGTTTGCCACGCAGGCGGTAGCCCGGAACATACGTCCTTACTTCTTCAGCCATTTTTTCAATAGAATCAATAATTTCCTGTTCCTTGCCTTCTTCTTTGACGAGGGCATGTATCGTATCACGCATAATAATCGGCGGATCGGCCGGATTTAATATGATGATGGCTTTGCCTTTTTTTGCGCCACCGACTTCCTCGATCGCTCTGGCGGTTGTCCGTGTGAACTCATCAATATTCGCACGTGTGCCTGGTCCCGCGCTTTTGCTCGCTACAGTAGCAACAATTTCTGCATATTCAACCTGGCATACAGCGTTGATCGMGCTGACGATAGGAATCGTTGCTTGTCCACCGCAGGTCACCATATTCACGTTGGACTTGTCCAGATGCTCATTGAGGTTCGCCGTTGGAACCGTAAAAGGGCCAATCGCGGCTGGCGTTAAATCAATTACTTTCTTCCCAAGTGCAATCAACTTCTCACTGTGGAGCTTATGTGACTTCGCAGATGTTGCATCAAAGACGATATCAACAAGTCCCGGACACTCCAGAAGACGCCCCACAAGTCCGTCGATTCCATTGTCAATGGTTTCATAGCCGCGATTACGCGCCCGCGCCAGTCCTTCTGAATCAGGATCGATTCCGACCATAATACTCATTTCTAAATACTCACTGCGCTCAATCTTATACATTAAATCGGTTCCGATATTGCCGGAGCCGATAATTCCAACTTTATACTTGAACATGGTCACTCCCCCTGCTTTTTAAAAGTAGCCGATACGGATCCGATTTTGGCAAACTCTGCTTTAAACGTATCCCCATCCTCAATTGGAACAGCCCTGGAAAGTGCACCTGACAGGATCACTTCGCCGGCATGCAGAGAAATATCGTAGTGCCCGATTGCATTCGCCAACCAGGCTACAGCTCGCGCAGGATGGCCMATGACCGCTGCGCCTGCCGCCGAATCCATGAATTCGCCGTTTTTATAAGCCACCATACCTTGCAATGGAAGATCTAATTCACTTAGATGAACAGGCTTTCCTCCGATAATGGCTGCCGCTGAAGATCCGTTGTCTGCCACGGTATCCTCATACTTGATCTTCCAATCTTCAATACGACTATCAATAATCTCAATTGCCGGTACTACATAATCCGTCGCTTCGAATACATCTTCAATCGTCACACCAGGACCCTTTAAATCCTTTTTCAAGACGAATGCAATTTCAAACTCAATCTTTGGCTGAATAAAGCGGTCCAGTGGAACCGTTTCACCGTCTTTGTACATCATATCATTCAGAATAAACCCGAAATCCGGTTCATCCACTTTGAGCATATCCTGCATCGCTTTACTTGTCAGTCCGATTTTTTTCCCAATAATGACTGCACCCATTTCCACCTTTCGGCGGATTAATTCAAGCTGGATCCGATAGGCATCGTCAACCGATATCGCTGCGTCAGATGATGTTAGTGGACTAATCGGCTTTTTCGTCGTTTCCGCTTCCATGAGAGCGGCAGCTACTTTTTGAATATCCATGTTCAGTTCCCCCTTTATACCATAAATTCCCATGTTCGCTCATTCCACTCTCTCTTATAAGAAGAAAAGCTCGCAGCATCCGGGATATGGCGGTGCCATATAATCGTTAACCGCCCTTGAATATGCTGGCCTATCTCTGTAACAAATCGAAGAGATAGGCGTTCATTGTCTTGAGTCACGATCACTATTGCCGGTTCTGATTTCATGCCATTATGAATGGTAACCGCGTAGCGACCCGGTGCAGGCAGTGTATAATAGGGTCTTAACTGAAGTGAAACACCATCCCAGTCACACTCCACTTCGTATAAGCGTCCGAGAAAATCGGGCAGATCCTCCACAGTTCCTTTTGACAGCTTTTCACGAATGCATGTTGAACTGATTTTTTCACCTCGGCTCTCAACTTTAGGCACTTGTGTCACTTCAATGAGACCGCCGGAGTCGCTCTTCAACCGCCCCATATTCCCTACTCCCTTGTGTCCGTAGGAATAATCAAATCCAGCGACTACATGAATAATACCAAGATCTGTCAAATATTGGGATGCGAATTGTTCAGGTGAAAGAGAAGCAAAACCTATATCGAATTCAACGATATAAAACGTATCCACACCTAATGTTCGAAGCACTTTTTCTTTGTCAGAAAGCGGCATTAAATAGTCAACCTTCGTTTTCCCACTGGATAAAACAATTCTTGGATGCGGGAAGAAACTCATGACCGAAAGAGAAAGTTTTTTTTCTTCAGCTATACCGGCAGCTGTCTCAATCACTTTTCGATGTCCAATGTGGATACCATCAAAAAAACCAAGGGCAATTACGCTCGGTCTTGCTTTTTGCTGCCAATGCGACAGATTAGCCGGGTTTACATATACCGTCTCCATGCAGTCCCCTTCTTTCATTAGTGATCTACAATAGACCGCCTGACAAAACCGGCTTTCCGTCAAGTCGTTCAAACAATACTTCTTTATGATCCTTCAGTGGCAAAATCATCGATAATTCCTGCTGATTGGCCCGCTAGAATATTGACAGAAAATGTTTTTCACTATTTACCGTTTCGTAAATGCGCTTAAGCTTCGATTGTTGGATTATTATCCGGATCCATGTCCATCTGATCGCCCCAATAAGTAAACCCAACATCCATATCCTCTAAGCCCCACTCCACTGGCTCCCAGTCCGGTTCAAAGATTAAATAACTGCCGGTAAACAACTCTACTCGCAAGCCGCTGCCCGGATCTACAACATATATGTACATCGCTTGTGAAATACCATGCTTACCTGGGCCTTTAAACTTTATGCCATGCTCGCTCAGGATGTCTGCCGCACGAAGAATATCTTGGCCGTTGTCAAGCCAATAGGACATATGGTGAATTTGATTCGTTGTCGGTGATGTCGGATCGCTGCTGACCGCAACATCGTGAACCAGATTCGTCACACTCATCCAGCCAGCTACAAGAGAATCATCAGGGGCTTTGATATATTCACGCATTTTAAATCCAAGCTGCTTGGCTAAATAATCAGTAATGACTTTGGCATCCATGGAAGTTAAGATATTGACATGGTCAATTCTTCGCGGCGATACACCCTGTCTCCATGACTTATGTCTTTGATTTTTCAACACAGAGCGCGTGGAATCTTCAGCAAAAGGTTTCGTCATTTCAAAGTAAATTTCAAAACAATGCTGGCTCGGCAATTTAAATCGGATTGCTCTACCTTGTCCCGCTTCCTCTCCCGCTTCAACCCACTTCACCTGTGTACCCGCGGCTTCCAGAAGCTTTGCAAAGCCTTCTACATCCTCCTGACGTTTTGCTTTCCAGCCAATATGGTCTACATAAGCCCTGTCTCCAGCTGTTATCGAAAGGGTATGATGCTCAAAATCTCCCCATGCTCGTAAATATACCGTACCGTCTACGACTTCCGTTTCTTCTAAACCAAGCACATCCTTGAAAAACCATAGTGATTTCGTAAGATCCGGCGTAACGAGAGCTACATGTCCTAACTTGGCAATTTCAGGTAAATTCATTGAAAAACCCTCCTTTAAATTTGTGGTTCTATCTGCCGTTCCGGCTGTCCATTAAACAAAGTAAGAATTCGGTTCCTGCCCGCACAGAACTCGTCCGTACGTTTCAATTAAACTGGATGCCGTAATGAACCCATGTAAATGCAGTGCCATAAAGTCACGATAAACTCTTTGCAAAGGGTTTTTATCATAAGCGAATACGGACCCAGCTCCTTCTACCAAAAGGTCAATCGCTTCCTTGCACAGTTGATTCACATAACCAAAATCCGCTTTCACTTTCACAATTTCTGCCGTATCCATTGTCTTGCCCATTTGCGCATAAGCATCCATTTTATCGACCGCACGATAAAGGTGCAGCTCGGCAGAATCAATTTTCAATTGCGCTTGAGCGATTTGCCAATGCGTAATTGGCGCTTCATTCATTTTGCTGTAGAACGTGTTACCGATTCCAGCTTTTGAAACGCGTTCCATATGAATATCCATGGCCGCCTTAGCCATGCCCAAAGCAGGCCCGACAATCGACAAAGTAAGCGATGGAACAAAGGAAGTTTGGTATAACGGAATATCTTTAAGCTGTTTCGATGTGTAAAGACCTTTGCTTGCCAAACGATCGAGCGATACCCGGTGTTCAGGAACAAAGATATTCTTCACTCTTACACTGTTGCTGCCTGATCCCCTTAACCCCATAACATGCCAATCATCGAGAATTTCCATTTCGTGACGGGGAACGACCATAATAGCCATTTCCATATTCCCATCTTCATCAGCAATCGGGAATCCGAAATACCCCCAATCGGCATGAAGACATCCTGAAACGAACGGCCATTGCGCTTCTTCGATGAAATATCCACCTTCAACACGTTTAATTTCAATTTTTGTCGGCTTAAAGTTGCCGGCTAAAATAATATCTTTGTCCATTGATGCAAAGATATCGTCCAGCGCTTCCTGCTTAAATGCAAACGCAATCATATAATCCCTAATATTAGTCAGCGATACAAACCAACCTGTTGATCCACATCCACGGGATATTTCCGTTAAACACTCTGTAAACGCTCTCATATTCAATTGAAGGCCACTATAAATTTGCGGCCGTAGTATTCTTAGAATGCCTGATTCTTTCAAATCATTTAAGGTATCTTCGGGCATTCTTTTGATTTTTTCCATCTCTTCAGCACGTTCGCGCAATTTAGGAATAAGAGCTGTAGCCCTTTCTACCAATAGCTTGCTTGTTTCCAATACGCTTTGTTCCATATAGAGCCTCCTAGTTAGAATCATTATGGACGTACTTTTCCAGCACAATGCTTGCTACCCGACTATTATGCATTTCCATCAGGCTTTTGGCCATCTTGCTGTTTCGATCTTTCAGGCTATAATAAATCATCCAATGCTCGGTTTGCGATTTCTTTCTCTTTTCGCCAACGAACAAAATATCCGGGTTGCCTACATAATTCAAGTAATCCCAAAACTGCTTGGCGAAATTTAACGTAAAATGCAAGTTTGAAGCTTCATAGATTGTGCGATGAAACTCCGTGTTGAGATTGGCATAGTTTTGATTAGTCATTTCCGGGCGTTCCATTTTAACCAACAAATTTTCCAGTTTGGCCAACTGCTCGTCGCTAATTTTTAATGCAGCCTGTTCCGTCATCAAGTACTCCAGATTGGCGCATACCAATAAACGCTCATGCACTTCGTCGTAGTCCGGCTTCTTCACAAATACGCCAACCTGAGGAATAATCTTAAGGAATCCTTCATCTTCAAGCTTCGATAAAGCCTTGTGTATGGGCGTACGGCTTATGTTCAATGTCTCTGTAATTTCATTGACATTGATCGCAGTATCCGGATCCCAAGTACCGTCAGTGACAAGTTTTTTAATATAGCGGTAAGCCTTATCAATTTTCATATGTTCAACATCCTCGATCCTCATTAAATTTGATATCTCTATATTAGGGTAGTTTCTTGTGAAATTCTAGTAAAGCTCACTGAACATGCACCCAATAGATCAATCTATCAAAAAAGAGAATCCAGCAGCTCACTATTAAATTTCACCGTCAAAAAAAATTGACGTTAGCTTCACAAATTTATCTTTCTGCTCAACCTGTGCCCAATGACCGCAACGCTTTAAGCCATAAAGCTGAGCATTCGGCRAATATTGCATCATGGAAAGACTGCTTTCAAAAGGTACAAAGCGATCCTCATACCCGTGTATGAGCAGAAATGGATGCTTCATCCGTTTAAGGGCTGATGGAGGGATGAGCAAATCAAGCGGATTCGCATGCGCAAACGTTGATTCATAGGATCTGCGGACGTCAGGCTTATTAAACATTTCCAACCGTTCCTTCACAATTTCCTTTAACTTATCTTCCAAAATGCTTTCGTCGTACACAAACCATCTCAATAAGTTTTCAAATGCAACTGGATCGGGAGCCTTATGAAACGTTGATAATCGATAAAGCTCAGGTGTGAACTCATATTTGCCGCCGCCGGCCCCCATCAATACAATCCGGTCAAATCGGTCGGGAGCGTGCATGACCAGATGTAACGAAATAACTCCCCCAAGGGAATTACCTACTAAATGTGCTTTTTTAATCTCCATGGCATCCATCAGCGCAATAATTTGACTAACTCGCTCGTTCATCCACTCTATGCCATTTTTCGGTAGATCTTCGGGATGCTCGGTATTTCCAAAACCGAAGATATCAGGAGCAATCACATGATATTTGTCTTCAAAGTGAGGCAGTATATCCCTCCAATTGGTCTGTGCGCTAACCCCCGGACCGCTTCCGTGAAGGAAAATGATCGTTTCCGAAGATTTATCCCCACCTTCATTAAGAAATGTTTGATAATTTCCTGTCTGAATCTTCCTGGTTGATACCGTCGCCATAAATTGCAACCTCGCTTCTGAAATTATATCACTATAATTTTAGTTATTTAATAAATTGCGATTTTTCCATAATTAATTGATTTTTAAGCGCTTTCAACATCTAACTGTAATTTTAATGCCTAATTTATTAGCTGTCAATATATTAAAGCCAAATACTTATTTTGAATTATTTACTGCAGCATTTATTCACTCTATAACGCTAAAAAGGCTGACTTAAGCCTATGCTCGAGGCAGCCTTCTTTCCTTTTATACCAAGATAACTGATATCGGAAACGCAGTCTTATCAACTAGATAAACTTTTCAGCTTTTCAGTAAGAGCGGGAATCACAGTCCTGTAGTCGGCAATGATACCCATATTGGCACGTTTGAAAATAGGGGCATCTGGATCCAAGTTAATTGCGACAACGGTCTTCGCACTTGTCATACCGGCCAAGTGTTGACTGGCACCAGAAATTCCAACGGCTATATAAAGGTCTGGAGCGACGACGGCTCCAGTCTGTCCTACCTGTAGGCTAGATGGTACCCACCCGGCGTCACAGGCTGCACGCGAGGCACCTACCGTTCCGCCCAACACGTCCGCAAGTGCCTGCAGCTCCTTAAAACCATCAGGTCCGCCAAGGCCGCGCCCGCCGGAGACGATAATACGAGCATCCTCAAGCCGGATGCCAGACAACGTCGCTTGGATCTTCTCGACCAGCTTCGTTACTGCTTTCGCTTCCGATACAATGTAGTCGACCGGAATGATTTCGCCCGTGCGAGTCGTATCGGGAATAGACGGATCCTGGCTCCTTTGGCGCATGCCAACAACAACTTTAGACCGGCTGGTTGTATACTCCCCGTATGCCTTGTCACCGTAAATCGGGCGAATCCATGTCAGCTTGCTGCCATCCGTATTGAAATCAGCTACCTCTGTAATGGCAGAAGCGCCAAGACGCGTGGCCACTCGACCTACAAGATCCTTGCCCACCCTATCAAAGGAGAGGATAAGCACGTCTGCATCAGACTTTTGCAAAACGGCGCAAAGGGCATCCACGTACAGTTCAACATGGTACTCGGCTAGTGAAGGGCTGGAAACGGTGTAAGCTTTGCTGGCCCCGCAGGCGATAGTTTCCCCAGCGGCAGCTGGGGCCGCCGGTCCTAGCAGGACAGCTCCCACTTTCCCGCCGGTCGAGCTAGCCAGACGGCGACCAAACGCCAGTGCTTCCCGAGCACCCGAGCTTAGGCTTGCTCCCTCCAGATGTGCATATATAAGAATTTCGGACATGGTTACCTCCTAAATGCTTTTCCGTATGGAAAAGCTGGCATCGTAAGCGTAAGCTAAATAATCTTGAGCGCCAATAGCTTGTCAGCCAACTCACTAGCAAGCTGAGATCCATCTTTGCCAGGCAACACCTCGCAGGCGATATCCCTGTTCACGACGTAGGCCCGTTCCAACTTGACGCCGGGTTGACACTTCGCTGTATCCAAATTAATCTCCGCCGCCTCCAACAGTTTAATCGGCTGGCTCTTGGACAATCTAATATCCTTAACTTTGGGTAACCGGGGGACATTGGTCTCGGAGCTAATGATTGTGAACACAGCAGGAAAAGGAACGCTTATAATGGCATGACCACCCTCTGCCTCACAGGTACCCTTTACACTGCTGGAATCCACCTCCAAATTAGAGGCAAGCGTCACACACGGAATAGCAAGCTCTTCAGCAATAACAGGTCCTACCAAACCCTCTTCAATATCACTGGCTTGGTATCCTGTCAGAATTAGCTGAGCGCCCCCCAAGGCTCTGATCGTTTGCGCAAGAATATGTCCAACGACCTGACCATCGAGATCTGTCCATGCGGAATCCCAGACCCGCACAGCGTTATTGGCTGTGAAGGACAACGCCCGTCGAAGGATATCCTCTGAGGAGTCATCACCCAAACAGAGCGCGGTCACCGTGGCTCCGGGTGTCTTATCCCGAAGCTGAATAGCCAGCTCTAGCGCGTTTTCCGCGAAGGAATCCAGCACCATGTCGCTGCTTTCTTTCACCGGACGGTTAGTATGAGGATCGATCTGAAAAAATTGCGACGTGATCTCCGGGTCCAAAACCTGCTTCAGGCACACGACGATATGCATTCTTTGTTCACCTCTCGGAATGTATTCGTTTTACTTTATGCTTCTCCGCCTCTAACAGCCAGTCCCTGATCGTTTCGAGGGTCCGGTGCTGGCTCAAGTCCATACAGCTCCCGGAGTCTCTCTACGGCTTCGGCCGGCGGTTTTGCGTTAAAGTACCCTCGGCGGGTCATATAAACGCCGGATTCCCGGCGTAGGTCAGCTAACGATTCACACATCTTGATCCCGGCAGCAAAGGAATCGATCACTGGCACATCGCCAATCCTCGAAATCCCATGTGTTGCCAGGAAGATGTTCATCGGTCCTTCTCCAGGTATAATCACATCAGCACCTTGAGAAATGGCATCCTCTGCCGCCTTTCGAAAAGCTTCGATCACTGGCTCAGGGTCTTTGAATCCTGCCAGCACGGCGTCAAAGCCGACCGCAAGCGGTACGATGGGTCCCAACTTGCCGCCAAGACCATACCGGGCAGCATTTTGCCGGAGTTCATCCGCGAGTGGTGTCAAGAAATTGACTACACCAATACAATCCCCCAACATCGAGGCCATATGGAAAGAAGCTTGACCATAACCTACGACAGGGATATCCACCAGCGTACGAGCCTCCAAAAGACCTACATCTGGAATGGTCGCAATGAACATCGCATCGTACCCTGCCTTTTCAGCCATTAGAGCAGCCCGAACAAACTGTTCTCGGTGAAGGTTTTGCAAGTAAGCATGGGTGATATAATGCCCAGGATAATGAGTGGGATAAGTCTCTGTCGACACACCATGTAACACGACCTCCGCGTCTGGCCGGGCGACCCGACGGAGGTGGTTCACTATGGCATCTCGATATTGAGGAACCCTGTCAATAGTAGTTAGGCTTTGATGCCAGATTTTCATTTAAAGTACCTCCTCGTTGCATTGTTGATTGTAAATAGTTCTGTTATGTTACGTCACTCCGCTAATGCTGCAACTGCAGCTAATCGTCCAAACACCGCTGCCTTCCCAAGCGAACTTCCGGTCATGTACCCTGCTCCATGAAATCCCCCGACTACCTCTCCGATCGCATACAATCCCTGAATAGGCTCTCCATAAGGATTCAACACGCGCGTTGATGGATCCACTGCCACACCTGCGTAGGTTGCCAGCATAGCAACAGTCGTCTCGAATGCGTAGAAAGGCGCCTTTACAATCGGCGTTGGTGTCCCATAGCGGTGCGTTAACGTCTTCCGGCCGAAATCATCCCCAGCCCCTTCTTGAATCCTTTGATTATAGGTAGAAATTGTCTCCGCCAACACATCGGCAGGCACGTCAATGCAGTCAGCCAGCTCTTCCAGCGTGTCAGCTTGGTACAGGAGTCGACGTCGCTGAAGCAATTCCAGGTCATACAGCGGATCATCGGCCACACGCTTGTCCATAACGGTTTGATCCCATACTTGATAAGTTATGCGGTCAGGCTGACGAAACGCCGCGTTCCCTAACAGCTTATAGGAAATGGACTCATTGACAAATCTTTTCCCTAATTGATTGACGATAATTCCACCCTTGTAAAAGGCCAGTCCCTGGGACTTAACCGCCCCATTTGCTGTTGGATGGAATCCGAAGGTACCGTTCAGGTAAGGCAGGTCCCGAACCCATGCCCCGTGCTCCCATGCCATCTGTAAGCCGTCTCCTTGAGTCCCGGCGCCGCCGAGCCGGAGCGCTCCCTTGAGATGAGGGGCAAACTGCCCGAGCAGCTCCTCGCTTTTGGCGAATCCGCCCGTAGCCAGGATCACACCTTTGGAAGCCAGAGCGTTTTGCTCTTCTACCCCATATACGACACGATCAATCCGACCTTCGGCGTTTTTCAGCAGACGACGAGCCGGAGCATTGAAACGAATGGTCACGTTGGGATGTTCTTTCACTCTTTGGTAAAACGACTGAATCGCTTGGTGCGGATCGATCATGTGTCCGCGGGGTACACTGTGGCCGCTCACTGCTTCCAACGAGCGGAATTCGACGCCATGTTCGACTAACCACGCATATGTCTCTAATTGATGCCGGCCATAGGCGGCCACGAGCTCCAGATCGTTTACGCCGCCGCCAACCTCGATCATGTCATTCATAAGGGATGCAATGGAGTCGACGATGCCGGCCTTCTCCTGCATATCTGTCTCGGCGAAGGCCATATACCCTGAGCTAAGAACTGTACTGCCGCCCAGTGCATCCTGCTTCTCAAGCAGCAGGATGCTGGCGCCCTGCTCGGCTGCCTTGACTGCCGCGCACATACCCGCTAGTCCTCCACCCAAAATGATCAAATCATAGCGTTCCATCGGATTACACATCCTTTGGCTCAATGGTGTTTAACAATGCTAAGGCTGCTTCACAGATCTGCATATCATGTGAATAATGTCCTCCGCTAACGCCAATGCCGCCAACAACTTGACCGTCTATTTTGATTGGATAACCGCCGCCGAAAATAATTAATCTGGGTGTATGAACAATGCCATGCAACAACGGCGGATCATCCTTAATTCTGTCATACCACTCATGAGTAGCTCTCCGATAAGTAGCCGCAGAAAAGGCTTTATTCTGAGCGATATCTATACTTAGGACCGGAGCTCCGTCCATGACGGCAAGCGCTTTTGAATAACCGGAACTATCGACAATCGAAATGCTAAAAGGAATTGCCAGTTCCTTTGCTTTCTCCATAGCTGCTTCCAGCATTTTATTAGCCAATGCTAGCGTAATGTTCCTTGATTCAACCGTTGTTTTTAAGTTTTCCATTTATTTCATTTCCCCTCTCAATCTATATTTTATAAACTTACGGGGCGTCCGCTGCCGAACGCTTCAATTGCAGTTCCAGTGACGGCTGCCATTTCCGGTAAACATAATTCGGCGATGACATGGGCGATGTCTCTGGGATGCAACCAATTTTCTTTATTTACATCTGGGGCAATTTCCTTCATCATCTGTGTGTCAACAGGACCTGGACATACCGCGTTCACTCTGATTTTGTATGGCTTCAGTTCTTCACCTAATGCTTTAGTGAAACCCATTACAGCATGTTTCGAAGTAATATAGGCGCTTCGGTCAGGTCCGCCTTTTGTTCCCCAAATGGATGAAAGATTAATGATTACTCCGTTTCTTTTCTCTATCATTTGCGGCACTACGGCTCGTGCAAATAGAAATACCCCGCGAATGTTGACATCCTGGACATAGTCCCATTCTTCAATTTCCATTTTATGGAATGGCTTTATACTCATCACGCCTGCATTATTAACTAAAATATCAATGGAACCCCACCTTTGTTGTGTTTCCATGACAGCTCTTTCTACATCTTCTTCTGAGCGAACATCGCCAACCAAAGAAATCGCTTCTCTGCCCATTTCTTGTGTAATATAGTTGGCCGTATCCTGACTTTCCAGTAGATTGTCGGAAAATACAGCTACTTTAGCTCCTTGTTTCGCCAAAAGAATACAGGTCTCTCTGCCGATCCCTCTGCCGCCCCCGGTTACTAAAGCTATCTTTTCGATTAAATCCAAGCATATCACCCTTTCCGACTTAGATAAGACACGGCATCTTCACCCGCTCGGCGACCAAATACAAGACCACGCAGAACAGATGTTCCTCCTGGATATTTCCCATAATAGAGACCGGCTGTTTCACCGATCGCATATAAACCCGGAATCGCCTCATCATCTTGCGATAGAACTCGGCCATTCGTATCGGTAGCTAGTCCCCCATTGGTAAACACATTCGCACAAACCATTGGATACGCGATAAACGGAGCTTTATCAATTGGAATCGCCCAATTCGACTTCGGCGGAGTAATCCCGATTGCCTGTTTCCCGTCTTTCTTATCCGAATGAAATTCCCCCGGCTGGACTGCGGCATTAAAAGATTCGACGGTTGCCATTAACTGGTCAGCAGGCACCCCAATCTTTGCGGCCAGCTCCTCAAGCGAATCTGCCACAATCGGTGGTTTATCCGTTTCCAAGGCTCGTTCGTAATTCGGGATATCATACATCCTTTGATCGCTGATCACATAGGCGATGTGGCCAGGAAGATCGTGGAAAATCGTCCGGGCAACCTCTTCATATTGCTCGTCTACCGTGGTTTTTCMTTCATCGACAAAACGCTTGCCATATTTATCGACGAGAATGGCGTAAGGGTATGTCATGACTGTAGCCTCTTCCCGCTTGCTTCGCGGGTCGACGGGTTCAGCATGGAAGGAATCAAATTGGCCGGCTGTTTTGGCTCCGATCGCCATAGCCATTCGAATGCCTTCTCCTTTGTTGTATCGCCCGCCCTCAGCAACAGTTGAAATTTTATGCGCATCTCTGCCAATATATTGCGCCATCATCTCCTGATTCCCCTGGAAACCTCCCGATGCAAGCACAACAGCACCGACTTTCAGTTGAACCGAAGATCCTCCCTTTACCCTTACGGAGAGTCCAAGAATCGCCCCCACATCGTAAAGCAGTAAATTCCAGGCTGTCGCCTCATAAATAATCTCGACGCCAAGTGCATTCGCCCGGTGGGATAACGTATCCAGGATGGCGCGACCACCACCTACGGGCAGCAGACGCGGCTTGGATGACGTTAAAAACATCGTCGGCAAGGAGTCGAAATCAACGCCTTTCTCCTGTACCCACCGAAGTGTATCCCCAGCGTTCTCCGCGAGCGTCTCGATGTACTTCCGATCCGAATAATTGTCGGAGAAAGCGATCATGTCCTCTACAAAGTTATCCGCAACTTCATCGAGGTTTTTCATCCGCATGTACGAAGCCGTCCATCGCGAGTTTCCGCCCCTGTGGTCAAAATCAGTGCGTTCCAGGATGGCGATGCGAATATTGCGTCCCAATTTCTTAGCATTCTCCGCAGCCGATAAAGCCGCTGCTGTCCCCGCTACACCACAGCCTACTACAACAATGTCATAGTCCAATTCTGTCTCCATGTTCCTATCCTCCTTGATGTAATTCCCTATTTACGGTAGCTCACGCAAATACTTGTTTTCCCATTCATTGATCTGATTGAGTTGAAATAGAGATTGTCTCTCTTCCCACGTACAAATCAATTCCAATACATTCTTGTGTGAGCCCTCTTTATGTAGTATTTTCAGAGATTCATTGATTCCTTTAATGGCAGAACGAAGAACCGTATTCGCGCAAAGCATGATTTTAAAACCAATTTCCTCTGCTTCATTTAAAGAAATAAGCGGGGTTTTTCCACCCTCCACAAGATTGATAACCTGAGGTATTCCTTTCAAAGAGCTTGTGATTTGTTTCAATTGTTCAATCGTGGTAGGAGCTTCAACAAAAATAATATCAGCACCAGCCTCGGAATATGCATGTGCCCTTTCTAAAGCATCATCGATCCCATTTACGGCTAATGCATCTGTACGCGCAATGATTGATAAATTTTCGTCTTGCCTTGTATCTACGATTGCCCTAATTTTATTAACCATTTCTTCTTTTGAGATAACCTGCTTCCCTGTGAAATGCCCACATTTCTTGGGTGAAACCTGGTCCTCCATTTGAATGGCAGCCGCTCCGGCTCTTTCAAACTCTCGCACTGTACGTATCACATTAATCGCATTTCCGAATCCCGTATCTATATCCACAACGATAGGAACTGTGGTAACATCGGCCATTCGCGTTACGATTTCTACTACTTCCTTTAAAGTGGTTAGTCCAACATCCGCCCACCCTAATTGAGCATTGGATATACCAGCACCCGTGGCGTATATGGCCTTAAATCCTATTCCTTCTATTAATCTAGCTGACAAGGCATCATACGCCCCAGGCAAAATAAATGTACCTGGTTCTCGCAGCAGTTCTTTGAATTTTTTTGTCTTGTTCATGGCTTAGAGCTCCCTTCTTAATTTTTTTAGCTCACAAGTGAAATTTCCACGATCTCAGCAATGTCTAATGCTTTCACTTGCCCTTCGGCTTCCTTGGATTTGATACCATCGTTCATCATGGTCAAACAGTAAGGACAGTTGCTTCCAATGGTAGTCGGATTCAATCGCAAGGCCTGTTCTGTACGCTCAATGTTAACCCGTTTTCCTTGACTTTCCTCCAACCACATCATGCCGCCACCCGCTCCGCAGCACATGGCATCTTGTTTATTACGCTCCATTTCCAATACCTGTACACCTGGAATAGACTGTAAGATCTGACGCGGAATATCGTATATGTCATTGTAACGGCCGATATAGCAGGAATCATGATAAGCAATCGCTTCGTTGACTTCCTTCATCGGCTGAATGCGGCCATCCTTGATCAGCTTTAGAATGAATTCCGTATGGTGATAGACCTCAGCCTCCAAACCAAATTCAGGATACTCATGTTTAAAGGTATTATAGGTATGCGCGCAGATTGTCACAATTTTCTTGACGTTATAAGCTTGGAAATTGGCAATATTTTCACGGCATAGCTGCTGGAATAGAAATTCATTCCCCATACGGCGAGCCGTATCGCCCGAGTTTTTCTCCTCATTACCCAAAATCGCAAACTTGACTCCCGCTACATTCATGATTTTGGCAAACGCTTGGGCAATTTTTTGACTCCGATTATCAAAGGAGCCCATGGAACCAACAAAGAAGAGGTATTCAAAATCTTCCACTTCATTGACTGTTGGCACAACAATATCTTCGCGTCCTTCACGCCATTTGATGCGTTCCTTGCGGTTGATACCCCATGGATTGCTTTGACGTTCGATATTTTGGAAGTAGCGCGTGGCCTCATGCGGCATTCTTCCTTCCGTTAAGACCAGGTACCGGCGCATATCAACAATTTTCTCGACATGTTCATTGGCAACTGGACACTGGTCTTCACAGTTCCGGCACGTCGTGCAAGCCCATAGCTCCTCTTCCGTAATGACATCTCCAATTAAATTGGGCATTTCCGCAATCTCTGAAGAAGCTGCCCCATGGATGTGCTTAGGCGCGAAGCCCGGTATCCAAGGTGTTCGGGAAGTGACGACAGCTCCCTTTTTCGTCAAGTGATCGCGCATTTTGACGATTAAATCCATCGGAGACAATGTCTTGCCTGTGCCGGATGCAGGACACATATTCGTACAACGGCCGCACTCCACGCACGCAAACAAATCGACCAGTTGATTCTGTTTAAAATCTTCAATCTTGCCAGCTCCGTAGGTTTCCTGTGTTTCATCCTCAAAATCAATGGTAGTCAGCTTGCCCACAGGCTTCGTATCCCTCATCATAACGTTCACAGGCGCAAACATTAGGTGAGCATGCTTGGACTGCGGGACATAGACGAGAAACGAAAGCAATGTCAGCAAATGAAGCCACCAACATGTATAAAACAGCGTTCCCGCCGACCCCTGACTGATTCCTGTAAACAGCGAAGCAATAGCGGAAGAGAACGGCGTATGCGTACTTGCCTCTTTCCCCAGCCAAAGCTGCTCAAATGCAAGACTCATCACAACGGATATCATGAGAGTCGTAAGGAAAATGATGACAAGGCCGGACTTTAACCCTCTCTTTAAACGAGGCAGCTTTTCCACATAGCGGCGATAAAAGGCATACATCACCGCTAGCAAAATTAGAAACACGGTTATTTCCTGACTTACGCTGAAATAGGCGTGTGCCGTACCAAGCGGAAATTCAAAGCCTTTGAAAAAGCCCTTGAGAATTAATTCAATAGCTCCCAATTGCAGAATCAAAAAGCCGTAGAACATAATGAAATGCATCACACCGCTTTTGGAATCCTTAAACAGCTTCCTCTGACCCAATACATTGACCATGAACTCCTGGATACGGATGCCCATATCCTGCTTTAAATTGGACGGTTTCCCTAATTTGATGAACATTACACGGCTATACACAAGCTGATAAAATAAATAAACAGCATATCCGGTTACAGCAATGAAGGCTACAAAATTCAACAATGCTAACACTTCACTACCTCCTTTACATCAGCTAATCAGTTCGTTGCACCCTGCAAAATTTTTCTGAATTCATCGGTTAGTAAGGGGACAACATCAGCTAAATCTCCTACAATTCCGTAGTCAGCCACCTGAAAAATTGGTGCTTCGGGATCTTTATTTATCGCCACAATCACTTTGGAATTGGACATCCCCGCTAAATGTTGAATAGCGCCGGAAATCCCACAAGCAAAATAGAGGTCTGGTGTTACCACTTTTCCAGTTTGTCCGATCTGCAAGGAATAGTCGCAATAGTCAGCATCGCAGGCACCACGAGATGCCCCTACTGCTCCTCCTAAAATTTCAGCCAGCTCTTGCAGCGGTTTGAAGCCTTCAGCATTTTTTACTCCGCGCCCGCCGGAGATGATCACTTTCGCTTCGCTTAAATCGACTCCCCCGGCAGCTTTCCTTACGACTTCTTTGACGATCGTGCGTAAATCTGTGATGGTTGGATGAAAGGAAATCACATCCACTGTTTTGGGCGACTCTTTGGTTGCGAAGTTATTCGAACGCAGCGTAGCAAAAATAATTCCTTCATTAAATATCTTCTTTTGGAAGGCCTTCCCTGAGTAAATCGGTCGGATAAACACGATATGATGATCCACGAGCTCTACCCCTGTACAATCCGTAACGAGACCCTCTCCCAATCTAGCTGCCAATCTCGGAGCCAGATCCTTCCAAATAGCTGTATGGCCCATGAGAATTGCATCCGGCTGTACCTCAGCAATTAATTGAACGAGCGCTTGCATGTAAGCATCTGTCGTATAGACCGATAAACTCGCATCTGAACTGACATAAAGCTTGTCTGCTCCATAGCGAGAAATTTCCGGAATATAGGCATTCGGATCGGTCTCAAAAAGGGCAGCGACAATTTCTCCGCCCCCTGCGATTTGCTGAGCTACTGTTAAAGCCTCCAAGGAAACCTGGCGTAATTTACCCTCTTTTACTTCCGTTAGCACGAGAACTTTTCTTTCCACTTTTTCTCCCTCCCCCTTATATGACCTTATCTTCCGTACGTAGCAGTTGGACTAATTTGCCAACTTGCTCCTTGATCTCTCCCTGGAGGACACGTCCTGCCTGCTTTTTCGGCGGCAAATATTGCTGGGTGACCTTCGTTCGCGCGTGAGAGTCTTCCTCAGAAACGCCAAGCTCTTCAATCGACACTCTCTCTATTGGCTTTTTCTTTGCTTTCATAATTCCCGGCAGGGATGGGTAACGAGGTTCATTTAAGCCTTGCTGTGCAGTTATCAGCACAGGTAAGGAAACTTCAACGGTTTCCACATCGCCTTCCACATCGCGCTCGATGGTCGCCTTCTTGTCAGTGATCGATAAACGGGTAATGGTAGAAACATGTGCTATCCCCAGTTCTTCGGCAACACGAAGCGCCACCTGACCGGCTCCTGCATCGACGGACATATTCCCTCCGATAATTAGATCATAGCTTCGATTCCGAATCACCGCCGCCAACCACTTGGCAACACTGGTTTCATCACAATCCCTTTCATTTTGCTCGATGAGAACTGCATGATCCGCTCCCATCGCCAATGCCGTGCGCAGTGCACTCTCGACCCGTTCAGGGCCAAACGTCAGGACAGTTACTTCGCCGCCAACGTCCTCTTTCCATTTCACAGCTTCTTCAATTGCATACTCATCATACGGATTGATAATGAATTTGACGCCATCCTCACTGATCTGCCCATTCTGGATCACGATCTTCTCTTCCGTATCAAAGGTTTGCTTTAACAAAACAAGGATATTCATTGCTTTCCCCTCCGGCTGCATCCATTCTTGGTTTGCACTTATGCTCTGTCTGCCTCAACAATCCGAGTCTCGATAGCGCCGATGCCGCTGATTTCAACCTTTACGACATCGCCGTCTTTAAGGTATAAACCTTTGGAATCACCCACACCTCCCGGCGTCCCCGTGCAGACGATATCCCCCGGCTCCAGCGTCATGATGTTCGATAGAAATTCAACAAGATAGTTTACGTTAAACACAAGCTGATTCGTGTTCGATTTTTGTCTCAGCTCGCCGTTTACGGATAAAGAAATGTTCAACACATGCGGGTCCGGAATTTCATCCTTCAGCACTAGACAAGGACCTATAGGAAGACTCTTATCAAGTGTTTTCCCTTGCAGCCACTGAATCGTCCGATTTTGTAAGTCTCTCGCTGTAATATCATTGACAACCGTATATCCCGCCACGTAGTCCAACGCATCAGCCTGAGAAATATGTTTGCATTTCTTACCAATAACGAAGGCAAACTCCGCTTCGTAATCAAGCTTTTGCGTCAGCTTGGAGGATAACGGGAACTCATCATATGGTGCGGCAATTGCCGTGCTGAATTTATTGAAAATAACGGGAAATTCGGGATATCCCAAGTTCATTTCTTGGATATGATCCTTATAATTTAACCCGACACAGATGATCTTGTTCGGACGAAGTACCGGCGCTCCAAGCGTGATATCGCTCATTCGAACCTTTGCTGCCGATCCGCTGCCGGTTAAAGCATATTGAAGCGCTTCTTTTGCGGCATGAAGCGTAAGATCACCGCCTTCAAGAAAGGCCGTAGTGTCTGTCGGAAGCAGTGCGCCGGCAATCACCTCTGCTCTTAACTGGCCTTGCGCTTTCAACTTCTCGATATACGCTTGCTGCGGATCTACAATGGTTTGATCGTCTGCCAAAATACCAATTCGATAAGGTTGATTATTCAAGGAATAAGTGACAAGTTTCAATGTAAACTCTCCTATCGCGTATGAGATTTGTGCTTCGGCAGTATCTAATACCTTAGAGCATTAGATTCCAGTCCGCTCAGAACCCGACCGTAATTCTCTTTGGTAATGTTAGGTGAGAGCGATCTGTGTGAATACAATGTCCAAAAATCACGGAATATTCGTTGAAGAGGGTTTCCTTCATACACAAAACCTGATCCGCTGGCAAGCATCAGAAGATCAAGAGCTTCTTTGCACATCTGATTGGCATATCCGATATCGGCCAACGCCCTTACTCTTGTAGGTTTATCCATGTATGTTCCACGCTGCGCCCAATCATCAAGATCATCGGCAACCCGGTAATAGTGCATGGAAGCTGAATCAATTTTCAATGAAGCTTCAGCTATCATTAGGTGCGTACTAGCCGCATCGCGTACATATTCTACACCGATATGAGCAGCTTTTCGGCCTGGCAGTTTATCCTGAAAAAATTCCAATGCGGCCTTTACCAATCCTAAGCCCGGCAACCCCAAAGACAGAATTAAAGAAGGGAAAAGCGCCGTATTGTATAAGGGCACGTCACGAAGGTGTTGGGATGCAAAATTTCCATTTAATGCTTGGGAAAACGAGACGACCCGATGATCCGGAATAAAAACGTTATTCATTTTAACACTGTTGCTCCCTGTCCCTCTTAACCCCATCGTATGCCAATCATCCATGATCTCCATCTGATTAAATGGCACCGTCATCAAGCATTGATCGATTAACTTCCCCTTTTCATCCATAACAGGCATACCAAAGTAACCCCAACTAGCATGAAGAGAGCCCGAGCAAAACATCCAGAACCCCTCCTCAATCATGTATCCCCCTTCTACACGTTTGGCGATGCACTTCCTTGGCTCATAAACCCCTGCAAAAACGACATCTTCGTTTTCCCCGAAAATTTCTTGATGGGTTTTTTCAGAAAATGACTCCGCTACCATAAGCTCTCGAATCGCACAAAGTGCTACGATCCACCCCGTTGAACCGCACCCTTGGGAAATCTCGACAATACAATCCGTATAGGTTCTCATGTTGCTTTGAAATCCTCCGTACATGTGAGGACGAAGAATCTTGAATAGACCTGCTTCCTTTAACTCTTCGATTGTCGCTTCCGGTATTCGCCGAATATTATCCGTTTCCGCTCCCCGCTCACGCAATCTTGGAATGAAAGAGCGGGCTTTATCAACAAGCATCGTGTCTATCTCTGCAACTCTAGCCATTAGTATCATCTCTCCCTGAGTAGGATATTTTATAATTCGAATGATTTCATGCCAGAACTAGCAATAAAGCTAGCAGCATTTTCACCTGCTATTTTTCCAAAAACAGAACCAGCCATTAAACCGGTACCACCTGGATAGTTAAAGTAGAATAATCCCCCTACCATTTCACCCGCTGCATAAAGTCCTGGAATGGATTTCGATAAAACATCTTGAACTTCCGTATTAGCGTTAACTCGCAAGCCGCCGAATGTAAAGGTAATGCTGCATGTGACTGCATAGGCTTCAAATGGACCTTCATCCAACGTATTCGCCCAATTTGATTTATCCACACTGAGCCCCTCGGTACAACGGCCGTCTTTCATGTTGGGATTAAATGGGATGTCTTGACGGATAGCCGCATTGTATTCCTTCACCATGTTTAGAAAGGCTGCGGAATCAACACCCTCAAGCTTTTTGGCTAATTCCTCAAGGCTATTCGCTTGTACTTTCGTAGCCTGCTTAAGGCGATATTCATCACGTAATAAATGCGTTACCTTTCGATCGAAAATTTGCCATGCGAATTGTCCTGGTTGTTCAAGGATCACCCTGCCATATTTTGCGTACGTGTAATTACGGAAATCTGCCCCTTCATCAACGAAACGCTTCCCTTCCGCGTTGACCATAATCCCGAAGGGATAGCTGAGCTTCTGGGAGCCTTCGCCATATTCAGGCGCATAGCGATCCCCACCCACTGCGTGAACGCCTGACCAGTTTCCGTAAGACATCGCGCCAATCCTTAAAGCCATTTGAATACCGTCTCCCGTGTTAAAGCGGCTCCCTCTTGCTTTGGCCAAGTCCCACTTGGGACCTAAGTAGCGTGTTCTCATTTCTGCGTTTGCATGAAAGCCACCGGAAGCCAAGATAACTGCTTTGGCATGAATTTCGGTCGTTTTCCCTTTATGCTTGAAAATGACGCCACGTACACCCTCATCATCATGAATGAGCTCTGTTGCCATCGCATCGAATAAAACTTGAACACCTAAACGCGAGGCTTCTTCATGCAGCGCCMCCACTAAACCCGGTCCGCCGCCTACGGATTCAACGATCATTCCGCCCCAGAATTTGAATTTCCCGTCAACCTTAAAGGCTTGACGACCATAAATAGGCACAAACCTTACCTTATGGGATTTCATCCAAAGCATCGTTTCAAAGCTTTGACTTGTCAGAAGCGAAGCTAATTCCGGATCCGTCCGATATTCCGTGACATTGCACATGTCCTCAAAAAAGGCTTCCTCACTATACTCGCCAAAGTCTGTATTCTCGATTTCTTCCGGAGTAAGATCAGGGATAATTTGTTTCAGATCTTCTACACCGTTATAGACAAACCGAATGGATCCATGGGTAAATGTGCTGTTTCCGCCTTTTTCAGCTTCAGGCGCTTTCTCAAGCACAATGACATTGGCTCCGTTTTCCCTAGCAGAAATAGCGGCACACATGGCAGCATTTCCTGCTCCTATGACAACTACATCCGTTTCATATTTCCGCATCTCATTCACAATATCCCCTTCTCTGCTTAAGCTTCGATTGTGGATTTATTCAATTCCTTATCGCTCACAGTTTCACCCCAATAGGTGTTGCCGATCGCGTGATCCTCTTCCGCCCACTCCACAGGCTCCCAATCCGGTTCAAAAATCAAATAAGATCCACTGAATAATTCAACTCTGCATCCGCTGCCTGGGTCTTTCACGTATAGATAGATCGCTTGCGATACGCCGTGCTTGCCAGGTCCAACGAACTTTATGCCTTCTTCGCTCAAAATATCTGCCGCCCGCAGCATATCCTGCGCATTGTCCAGCCAATAAGAAATGTGGTGAAGCTGGTTAGGTGTTTTGGCCTGCGGCCTGGAAATAACGGCGATATCGTGTACTAAAGACGTCACACTCATCCACCCGGCCACGATCGATTTTCTATCGTATTTCACATATTCACGTAGCTTAAAGCCTAATTGCTGACCCAAATAATCGATAATATCGCCAACATCCATCGAGGTGGCAATATTGACATGGTCAAACCTTCTTGGGGATATGCCGCGACTCCAAGCCTTATAGGTTTGGTTTTTCAGTACGGAACGTCTGCCTTCTTCTGCTTTTGGTTTTTCAATATCGTAGTAAATTTCAAATGAATGCTGACTTGGGAGCTTAAAACGAATCGCACGTCCTTGACCTGCCTCTACACCTGCATCAATCCACTTGACTTCTGTTCCCGCTTTTTCAAGCAACTCCGCAAACCCTTCAACATCTTCAGGACGCTTCGTTCTCCAAGCGATGTGGTCAACGTAACCCCGATCGCCGGCTGTTAATGAAAGGGAGTGATGCTCCCACTCTCCCCATGCCCGCAAATAAATCGTCCCATTTTTTTCTTCGGTTACTTCCAAACCGATGACATCGCGGAAAAACCAGAGTGATTTATCAAGGTCAGGTGTAACGAGTGCAACGTGTCCTAATTTTGCTATTTCAGGTAATTTCATCTATTTATACTCCTTGAATCGTATTTTATATTTCGCTGACAAAAAAAAGCTGAATTAAATGATTGAAGCTATCACGATTCTCGATTTGCGTCCAATGTCCGCATTTCGCATATACATGCATTTGTGCGTTTGGTAGATGTGAAAGAAAATAATAGCTGGATTCCACCGAGCAAACCTTGTCATCACGACCATGTACGAGTAAAACAGGCTGTTTTATTCGAGCAAGTGCCGTTTCAGGCACAGGCACAGCAGCAGTCGAGAAAATAGAATCATTGGAAAGACGTATTTCAGGTCGCATCGCCGTTTCGTATCTTTTTTCAGCGAGGATGTCGATCTCCGGCGCCAGCAGTTCCGCATCATACACAAACCAACTCATAATTTGCCGCAGTTTCTTGGGTGATGGATTTTCATAAAATCCCTTTGCGCGAGCTAGCTCCGGACTTAGCTTTGTATTCGGCGTCCCGCCAGGACCCATCAGGACTACACGATCAAAGCGTTCGGGATATTCTAATAATAATTCCAGAGCAATTGAGCAGCCTAACGAGTTCCCTACTAAGTGCGCCTTCTGAATACCCAGCTCATCCAGAAGCTCAATCAATTGATTCACCCAGTGAGTCATCCAGCCTTGTCTGTTTTTGGGGAGTATATCTGGGTGACCACTTTCTCCAAAGCCCAAAAGATCGGGAGCAATACAGTCATACGTTTCGCTGCAAGCATCTAACGCATACCGCCAGTTGGCCCAAGCGAAAACCCCTGGTCCGGATCCATGTAGAAACAAAATCGTTTCTGCATTACCCTCGCCTGCACGATTCACATACGTTTCAAAGTTACTGGTTTTTATTAATGCTTGACTCAGGTTCTTCATTGATAAACGCCCMTCTCTTGAAAGCCCTTTCTTATCTCTATTTTAGAAAATCCACTTTGCTCTTTCTAGAGAAAAAACCATCTGAATTCTTGTGAATTTCAGATGGTTTTTATTGTTTTTTGCTATATTTTAAACTCACCCAAAGCTAACAAAGAATCCAAAATCAATAAAAGCTGATAGCTCTGCGATGAATCCCGCAGCTCCTTATTCAGTAATTTTTCGATTTTGTTAATCCGATACATGAGACCACTCATCGACAGTGAAAGATCCTCCATCGTTTTTTGCAGTTTCCCGCCATTTGATAAAAATATGTACAATGTTTTTATCAATTCATTCATCTTGGCATCCTCTGATTTATATAAAGGCCCTAATTCCTGTTTCGCGATTTTTTGAATTCCACTCACATTTTTTGAATTAATTAACACGCCTACGATTCCCAAATCTTTAAAATGAATAATTTTCTTCTCAACCGACATTCGCAATGAAATAAAAGACTCCTCCAAGGATTCCATCACATTTTCGATAGCATTCGATTGATCGCTAATGCCAATTTTATACCGATAACTTGGATTCGCATTTTCCATGTGTTTCAGAATCCGATCCATATTAGGAACTAAATGGATCGTTGAAGGAATGAACATAACTATACGGCTCTCATACTGTCCGATTAGTGCTTTATAGCCTTGAATATCCAAATACTTCACAATGGTCTCTGAAACTTGCTCAAAGTGATCATTATTGTGGGGAGCTGTCCCCTTTTCACAATAATCTATAGCTGCAATATAAAAGGGAGATTCAAAATCAAAGCCCATATATCGTCMACGATTTATAATTTCTTCCTTTGAAGAATATTGCTTTTTTAGAATTTGTTCTAAAAAATATCCCTTCATCTTTTCCAGTGCTTCAAAACTGGTTTTTTCATTTAAAAGGTACAAAGATGCTGCACTGGCTACCCTTTCAATAAACATGGAATCATTCTCAGCAATTTTCACAATACCTTCCAAATAATGGAATGTACAATATCCGATTATTTTTTTCTGTACAATGATGGGAGTAATAAGTCGTTCATGCCGAGACGTTTGTAATTCCGTCGTTTCATGAAATGAAGGCAACAGATTATTATGACTATATTTTTGAATTAAAATTTCTTTCAAGTTCTTATTTAAAGTGACATATTCCTCTTTATTTAGTCCTGAATAAGCAATTTTCTGAAAACTCAGGTCCTCAAAGGATACGGGAATTCGCAATAATTCAAATGTGGCATCGGCAATATCCTGCAAATTACTTCCATTTGAAACACTTTCAATTAACTTTTTATGAAACATCGAGACCTTTTCAATATAATTCCGCTGTTCTAGCAACTGCTCATATGTATACTCAAGTTCTTCAATAATATTCATTTCATGATAGTCGTTCAGCTCAGCTTGAATATTATTTCCCCATTCTACCTTCACTTCAAATTGGCACTCGCTGTCACCCATTCCAATGCAGCTGGTTTCTTTGACAACTACATTTTGTTTGCAAATGGTTGACATGTAACCGCTCGCGTAGCCAGTTAACGTATGACATACCGGAGAATCGGATTTGCCATGATATTGAAGATGCTCTATGGCTTCAAATGAATCAATCCATTTCCCTCTTCCATTCAGCGATTTAATATTTTTCGGATCTTTCATTTCAATAAACCGCTCGGATTGAATGTCTCTGAAATGTCCCGTACTTAAATGGAGAATAGAAGCCTGCTTGATGAGAAATTCTATGGACGAACTTATTTTCATAGCCTCTTCCGCATCGCTAACACCTAAGCTCCATCCATAGCGAAGAAGAAAGCCTTTCGCTCTCTTGTTTCCGAGATTCTCAATTAATGCTTTGCGAAGAAGTCCAACAGCACCAGGGGTTGTTGAAATTTTCTTATTGAATAGATACATTTCCATTTGTTTCATCTTCCTCCTATGCTGCTGCTTATTCGCTTCTCATTGTTAGCTGTAACCTTCTCTTATCCAACATACACCTCTTCTGTTTCGTCGTGGTTTTGAAAAACACACAACAGAAGAGGTGTCCATTCAGATCCGTGTAACGCGTCTTACTGTCCTACTGAAACCGCAATATCCTTTTTAGTTCTCATAACAATAAGCGCCCAAATTACACACAACAGAAGAAGTCCTACTGCACTTATGGCCAATGGAAACCTGCCGATTTCTTGGTTGAATATGTTTTGTATAAGTTGATAAGCAAAAGGTCCTAGGATTCCCCCTAATCCTTGACCGACAACGACTAACCCCATGCCAGCCGAAACTGCGCCAGCAGGAGCAGTCTCCGATATTTTAGCGAATACCCCTGTAAGACCTAGCCCCATTCCAAATCCACCGATAATGCTTCCAACAAAAATTGTGCTCAAGCTTACACCTAAGTAACAAATCAACATTCCTACTCCTGTCACTAAAATAGCAACAGGCATGTTGTACATTGGGAGTGCACGTTTTATTTTTCCAAATAAAAATCCTGAGATCATCGTTCCAAAAGTAAATACAGATATTGCCAATCCAGCTTCGGTAGCACTGCCTAACTGATCGTTCTCTATGACAACAGATATGTTGGTCACATATCCATAAATCAACGCAGAAAATATGACTTGTGCCAAACAAATCCAATATACGACAGCCGGTAGTTTAGCCGGAGCAGCTGATGCAGAAGGCACTTGTTTCTTTTCAGGTTCAGGCAGCCAAAGGGCTGTTACAATGAGTATCCAAATGGGGAACATGTACGTCAGGAAACCGTAGTGCCAACCATAAGCATCGGCCAAGATTCCGCCAACTAGTTGAAAGAATATGGCTCCAATACATGAAATCGTTGCATTTCCTAATCCCATCAAGAAATCTCTTTCTTTTCCTTCGAAGAAGTCCATAACAAGATCCATTGACAGCGGTAAGGTTAGGCCGACTCCGAGTCCTAGAATACCTCTCATCATAATAATTAACGGGAGACTGTCCATAAAAGTAGGAAGTACTCCGCCGGCTATGAATAAGATCAATCCGATCATCAAAAGCGTTTTCTTTTTTATGAATTTGCACAGTTTTCCATAAAAGAGTGCTGTAAAAATGGACAAAAAACCTGGAAATGTAGCTACTAACATCACTATTGTGGGATTGAATTGAGGAAACGCATTAATAATATCTGCCATTATGGCACCTGCTACTCCTGCAGCTACATCTTGGAATGCAATAATGACAACACAAAACTTGAGCATTGTATTACTGATTTGACGAGTCATGATTATTTGTCCTCCTTATGATTAGGAAAAATCCATCTCTTGTCTTCCTTTTACAGCCATGCTCCTAAGAATTCGTGGTGAGATTCCATAAACAGGTATTTCGTGCCGTCTTCTCTAATAGAATACCTCCCTTTAGCTTTGAGTTTGCATCTTGCTCTTAGTGTACGAATTCCTTAACTAAAATTTTAGATAACCATAAAATAACCAATAAAATATAATGCAAACGCTTTCATTGCCTAACTATTATTTTAGTTTACTCCATTTTTGTTGTCAATACATTTTTATTCGTAGCTCCCACTGAAAAAATGCGCAAAAAAACCGCTAAGAGAATACCTCTTCACGGTTTGAAGACACAGGAAGGCCTGTAAGTATTTTATTGATAAAAATGTGAATATATAGATAATAGACTTCTTGTGTTTGCATGATAGATTTGGAAAAATAACAATCAGTTTTGTAGCTTTTTATATCACCTCATGCAATAATAAAATCATAAAAAGGATGATCTTTTAAAGGAAAGAAAGGAAATAAAAATGGATATGCCAAGTGATCATATGACTACAAGAAAGCTGCGCTCCCTTCAAACCAGAGAGAAATTGTTGGCTGCTGGCCGTGATATATTTATCGAATATGGGTTTCAAAAAACTACCATTTCCCAAATCATCAAAAAGGCAAATACAGGATACGGAACAGCTTATGTACATTTTAAAGGGAAAGATGAAATTTTGGTCCAACTAATGGAAGAAGTGATGGGCCGATTTTATGAGATAGCTGAACTGCCTTTTAGGCCAGAATCAAAACAAGAGGCTTATCAAATGATTGAACAGCAAGCTGGTCTGTTTCTGGAAATGGCAAATGAGGAACGGCCCATGATGCAGGTAATCGAAGAAGCCATTCGGTTATCAGAGGATGTTAACCGGAAATGGAAAGAAATCCGGGAACGCTTTATTAAGCAAATAGCACAGGATATAGCTTACTCTCAAAAAAATGGTCTGGCACGGACAGATGTAGATAATTATCTTGTAGCTAGAGGATGGTTTTTTGCCAACGAGATGTATCTTTGGGAAATCGTAAAGAATGAGTTTGGTTTTACAGTCCATCAAATTGCCCATAATCTTACAGCTATATATACGGGTGGGCTTTATCAGTAAAATCTCCATCCACGGGTTAAATGAACAATTAAACTCGAGGGGATGACCAGCCTGTCCCCTCAAGTTGCATCAGTTATGAGCTTCCGCCGTTAATCGCTTCATATCCAATATTTGACGGCTGCGGTACAAAACGGTTTCAGCTGAAATCATTTACAGCTTGATATCCGCACGCCTCGGGGATTTCCTGCGATTCTCCACTATCATATATATTAATATAAATGGCAAGAAACAAAATGATTTCGGGACATTTCTTTCTCTAAGGGAATTTCCTTCCTACAGATATCCAGTACAAACGGACATCTGGTATGAAAAATACATCCTGAAGGAGGATTTAACGGTGAAGGAATTTCTCCTTTTAGAATAATTCGTTCCTTTTTCACGTTTGGATTGGGAATGGGGACCGCCGATAACAATGCTTGGGTATACGGATGAAGCGGTGAGGAAAATAAACTGTCGGTCTGTGCTTGTTCCACCATTTGCCCCAAGTACATGACACCAATTCGGTCTGAAATATGGCGTACAACGCTTAGGTCATGGGCAACAAACAGATAGGTAAGCTTCAATTCGTCTTGCAATTGCTGAAATAAATTAATAATTTGCGACTGGATGGATACGTCAAGAGCAGATACAGGTTCATCGCAGATCACCAACTTCGGGTTAACCACCAGTGCTCTTGCCAGACCTATTCGTTGTCTTTGTCCACCGGAAAATTCATGTGGATACCGATAATAATGATCGGGCTGAAGTCCCACTTTATGAAGGATCTCCATCACCCGGTCCGTTCGTTCTTTTCTCAAGCAAATTTGGTGGATAGTCAAAGGTTCCTCTAAGATCGAGCCAACTCTTTTTCTTGGATTTAAGGAAGAATAGGGATCCTGAAACACCATTTGCATCTCTTGCCTGATATTTCGCAGTTCCTTGCCAGATAAATGAAAGATATTTTTATTTTGATAGATCACTTCCCCGTTTGTGGGCTCCGTCAATCTTAATATCGTTCGTCCTAGGGTACTTTTTCCGCACCCGGATTCACCAACTAAGCCAAAGGTTTCCCCTTCATACAATTGAAAGGATACGTTATTTACTGCCTTGACTTCCCCTGTTGACTGACCCAATGCTCCTTTTACAGGAAAGTATTTTTTTAATCCTTGACCTCGAGCATCGGGTCGATTTGTTCAGTCAATTTTTTTAACATCGTACCGATCCTCCAGTTGGGCTATCTTTAAATAATGCCAACACCTGACTTGTTGATTGCTTTGATGTTGGGTTAATTCAGGCATTTCTTCTCTGCAGAGCACGTCTGCATAAGGGCACCGGGAAGCAAATCGGCATCCCTTAGGAACGTTGTACAAGGATGGCACCATCCCCTCAATAACATGCAGTTTTTGTGAGCGGTCGCCATCTAATTGTGGAACTGACTTCATTAACCCCTGGGTATACGGATGAAGCGGATGAGCGAAAAGACTTTTCACATCCGATTCCTCTACGATTTGTCCCAGATACATGACCGCCACACGACTGCAAATTTCTGCTACCACGCCTAAGTCATGGGTGATTAAAATGATCCCCATATCCAGTTTTTTGTTTAACTCCATCATTAAATCCAAGATCTGGGATTGGATGGTGACATCCAATGCAGTCGTAGGTTCGTCAGCAATTAATAATTTTGGCTGACAAGCGAGTGCCATCGCGATCATCACACGTTGCCTCATTCCGCCGGACAACTCGTGAGGATATTCGTTCACTCTCTTTTCAGGTGCGGGTATCCCGGTCAGTCTTAACATCTCAACAGCCTTATCGTACGCTTCCTTCTTTGATACCTTCTGGTGAAGCATGATGGATTCAGCAATTTGATAACCAATCGTGAACACCGGATTGAGCGAACTCAATGGATCTTGAAATATCATCGAGATGTCGTTGCCTCTGACGTTTTGCATCTCCGAGGTGGATATCCGCAATAGATTTTTTCCTTTGAAGTTGATTTCCCCTTCGTATTTAACCGTTTGTTTTTCTTCAAACAACCGTAGAATGGACTGGGACGTGACACTTTTCCCGCATCCGGATTCCCCAACCAGCCCTAAAATTTCACCTTCCTCAACATGTAAGGTAATCCCATCTACTGCGGTTACTTGTCCTTTTTCCGTATAAAAGTGAGTCCTGAGTTCTTTAACTTCCAAAAGATGCTGTTTTGCCATAAAGTTCCCCCTTGATACTTCTATAATATTTTTAAAGGGTTATCCTTGTACGTTCCCAATTATTTTTTTGCTTGATTCGTGTGAGGATCCAATAAGTCGCGTAACCCGTCCCCAAACAGATTTAATCCAAGTACAGACAATATAATCGTAATACCTGGAAACAGCGTCAACCACCAAGCATTAAAGATGACCATTTTCCCATCGGAGAGAATATTGCCCCAACTTGGTGCCGGTGCCGGAACCCCTGCTCCTAAAAAGCTGAGAGCCGCTTCAATGATAATGGCATCGGCAAAAATAAACGTGGCTTGCACGATTAACGGGGATAACGTATTTGGTGCAATATGTAGCCAGATGATTCGCCAAGAAGGCGCTCCCAATGCCTTCATCGCTTCAATATAAGTCTGTTCTCTCACTACTAAAGCGGCTGACCGCACAGCACGAGCGATATGTGGCGTAAAAACGATACTTAGCGCAAGCACGACATTTTCCGTCTTAGCCCCAAAAGCGGCCATCAGGGCTATAGCTAACAAGATGCCAGGAATCGCCATTAATCCGTCACAGATTCTCATCAACACACTGTCTAGCGATCGGTAATAACTTGCATACAATCCAATCATCATTCCCAACAGAGAGGCAAGAAAGGCAACGAAAAAGCCAACTCCCATTGATACCTGTGCTCCATAAGCAATTCTACCCAACAAATCCCGACCGAAATTATCCGTTCCCAGCAGATGTGCCAAACTGGGAGCCTGCAGACGATTGGTAACTTCCATCGCATACGGACCTTTTGGAGCAATGAGAGGGGCAAAAAAAACAAGAATAACTAAAAGTATCATAATGATACTCCCAATCAGTACTGATTTATTGGAGAAAAAGCGGCGGATCAACAAATTCCGCTGCTGTTTTTTCAGGTCTCTCTTAATTCTAAGCAGCTTTGTATTCCCATCGAGGCTTCGTTGAATTGCTCCCATAACCACTCCCCCTTCTATTTTCGGTTTAATCTTACTCTCGGATCGATAATTCCGTATAACAAGTCTATGGCCAAGTTAATAAACATGTAAGAAAAGGTAACGAATAACACCGTTCCTTGGATCACGGAATAATCGCGTCGCAAAACCGAATTGATAATCAGTTGACCGATTCCCGGGATATTAAAAATCGTTTCAATCACGGCAGCGCCTGCAATCAACCCCCCGAATGTTTGGCCAATGACGGTCAGTATCGGAAGAAAAGCATTTCGCAACGCATGTTTATAAACGACATGGCGTTCCTTTACACCTTTTGACCGGGCTGTTTTAATAAAAGCAGAATTTAGTACCTCTAACATCGAAGACCTGGTCATGCGGGCAATTAATGCTGACTTCATCGTTCCTAATGCAAACGCAGGCATGATCAGATATTGCAGATGTGTCCACAATCCCCTGCTTAACGGTTGGTAACCGGCCACCGGCAGCCATTTCAAATAAACGGAGAATAGTAACATTAAGAATAAACTAAGCAAAAAACTCGGAATGGAAATCCCCAATAACGAGAGTCCCATGAATATTTGATCCGCTGCTGAACCTCTCTTTCTTGCTGCCAGGATCCCCATAGGAATGCCAATCATGATAGCTAAAATCTCTGCCAGAACGGCAAGGGAAATGGTTGGCCCCAAGTGATCAAATATAGCTTTCGTTACCGGTTCTTTCAGAAAGAAAGATAACCMTAAATCCCCTTGAAAGACACCGCCGATCCATTTAAAATACTGTTGGTATAAAGGAAGATTAAAGCCGAGCGACTGACGTAGTTCATCAATTTGCTGCTTGCTCGCATCTTGCCCCAGCATAACGGAAACCGGATCGCCGGGTGTTAAATGGATGATTAAAAACACGATAATCGATACGATAAATAATACAGGGATGAGAGAGAGTAAGCGCTTTAGTATATAAAATTCCAAAAAAACAACCCCTCCTTTTCGATGAAGCATTTCTCGGTGTTAGTGAATTCTCCACCCATGCTCCTAAGAGCAACAGGTGGAGAAGATAAAGTACGGTATAGGTTATTTTAAAACTTTCGTATTCCAAAAAATCATTCCGTCAAAAGGTTTATACCCTTGTACCTTATCAGTAGTAGCATCAAAGAAAGCAAAGTTGGCCAACTTAACACCTGGCAGGTAATCCCAGATATATCCATGCAATTCATCCCATAACTTTTTCATTTCTGCTGGGGAAGCGGCTGCATTGATGGCTTGAAGCGAAGAGGCGATTTTGGGATCATCTGTCCATCCGTAATTTTGGGGTTGAAGAATTCCCAGTTCACCAGGAGTCGCTCTGAAAAGATCACTTACAACCAGCATGTCCCATTTCGTTGGATCTTCCCGTTTTGTTGAGTATGAAGCAAAATCACTAACATCAAGTTTCACCTTCATTCCAACCTGTTCAAGCTGCTCCTTAATTACTACTGCTGCATTGTATACATACGGGTAATCTTGAGTTGTCGCGAGTCTGATCTCTTGACCATTATACCCGGCTTCTTGCAAAAAGCGTTTTGCTTTTTCCGGATCCTTCTGGTTATACTCTTGCTTTCCTGCCTCCGTAACCCAGAAATCATGAGGCATATACTGATAATTGAGCTTGTAGAGTTCTTTATTTGAGAAAGCAGCCATTAATATTTTATCCGCATCCAGCGCAGCATTAACTGCCTTTCTCTCTTTAACATCAGTGAATACACCCTGTTTTTTATTAAAATATATAGAAAGGGCTACATTGGTTTCAGTAATCACTTTCACATTAGAGGTTCCCTTTAACCGTTCATAACTGTCATGCGGCAGGGCCGCAGCGATGTCGTATTGTCCAGTTTGAAGCCCCGTCTCACGTGTAGAAGCATTCGTCACAATGTCAAAATATAAATCGGCAACCAAAGCTTCTTTTTTACCAGCCAACCCGTCAGCAGGAGCATTCACGGCCTTATACTCATTGTATTTAGTCAGATGAATATATTGATCCTTTTTCCACTCTACAAATTTAAAAGGTCCAGTACCGATAATCTCCGACACACCTGTCTCTTTTGCCGCTTCAATGACTTCTTTAGGCATAACCGCCGCAAATTGTGTCTGAGTTGCCAGTATCGTCAGGGCCGCTGCTGAGGGGGCTTTCAGTTGTAATAGAACGGTATCGTTACCTTTAGCTGCGAACGAAATTTCGCCTAAAGTTTTTGCTGTTCCGGATTTCTGTTTCCAGCGGTCCATGGAAGCCACTACATCTTCCGCTGTCATCTCTTTGCCGTTATGAAATTTTATTCCTTTTCTCAAATGAAATGTATACGTTTTTCCATCTTCACTCTTTTCGAAGGATTCAGCCAACATCGGTTCCGGTTGATATTTGGAATTTAAAGTCATAAGGGATTCAAAAATATGTCTGCCTGCATATTTCGTTGCTGCTGCTGTGGTCATGAGCGGATCCATCGTAGGCGGTTGCGCATTGAATGCTACTCTTAACTCGCCGCCGCTTTTGGAGTCACCAGCTTGTGGGTTGCTTTCTTTGGCATTGCTACAGCCTGCTATGGCTAACACTAACGCGATAATCGTGATTAGTTTCCCGATCTTATTAACCTTCATTTAATGAAACCTCCTCAATTTGCATAAACTTGCCAATTGACAGACATACATTAATAGGGTGTTCCGCTGCGCTGATGTCTCTGACTATTAAAAAGAAGCGTCTGCCTACTTTTTCAAAAAATGAGATCGCTTTTATCTGAACGTAGTAATGACCACACCATGTGCCAATATCAAGTCAATCTTACACTCTCCCTATGAGTCTAGTGAGCCTGAAACCAGTTGTCCTTTATACATCACTGCGCGACGTTTTGCTCTTCGCGCCACCGTCTCCGCAGTACAGCTTGCTTCTACAAACACCACGTTAGCCTCATCCCCAACCTGCGGCCATACTCTCGTGCCCGTTGAATCTAATGTCGTCTTTCCATCAGTGATATACCGGATGGACTGGGAAAGAGGATACTCACTATTCCAGCGATTGACTTGCGCCAAACGGCACAAACGCTCCAAAATATCCCCGTTCCCGAAAGGACTCCAGCTATCAAAAACGTTGTCATGCCCTACCGCTACGGTCACTCCTTTTTCCTCTAGAAGKGGGACGGGAGGAAGAGTCCACGGGCCTATATGGACAGCTGTGATGATGGTGATCCCAGCAGCGGCAAGCATCGCAGCTGCTTCCTCCGCTTCCCTCTGTGTAACACCGCCAAGTCCAAACGCGTGACTGATTGCCACTTTTCCCTGCCAACCTGCTTCCACTGTAAGGGCCGCCAGTCGCTTCATCGTAAATAATCCAAGATGACCGGGATCATGCAAATGCAGATCAATTCCTGCACCAGCCTCGACTGCCAACTCCATCATTTGCTGAAGGGAAGCTTCGATATCTCCATCAATATTTGCTGGATCTACACCACCCACTATGCTTGCACCATTTCGCAGTGCTTCCCGCATTAATGATTGTGATCCTGAGCGAAGCAAACCATGCTGCGGAAAAGCAACAATCTCATAGCTAAGCTTTTCTTCAAAGGAAGATAAGGCTGACTTTACTCCTTCCAAGTGTTTCAATCCAATCTCAGGATAGATATCAACATGAGTGCGAATATGAGTGGATCCAGCCTTAAGTATGGTCTCAATGAGATTCTTTGCCCTTTCCTCTGTCGTAGTCGGCAAGGTAGGAAAGAGTTTTTTATCAAGCTCGAATCTCTCAAACAAATTTTTGACCGGTACAGGAGCACGCCAAGGTTCGCCTAACAGGGTTTTATCCAAATGGCAATGCTTTTCGACAAAAGAAGGCAACAGAAGCAGTTTCCCAGCATCTTTCGTTGATATTCCGCCACTCTGCAGTTCTTCTTTTGCCGAAGCAATCTTACTGATTTTCCCATGTTCAATAAGCAAGTGAACCAATTCGGTTTCTGTTCCCACTACCTCGCCATTCTCATATGTATAACCACTCTCCAATCGAACATTCTTAAGCCAATATACAGCCTCCAAATTCCCCATCCCCATTCTTCCTCCTGTTAAATAAATAATGACTACATATTTCGGTAATTCTATATGTAAGCCCTTTCATTTAAAAGTATATTACGAATATGACATCATGTCAATGACATGATGTCTGTTAGATTGAATCATCCTTAAAAGTAAAAATACCACGACTAATTAGCCGTGGTACCTTGAACGATTACCTATAACTCAACCATTTCCCCAAAAGCATCTTCTACTTTTACATAATCGTAACCAAGATCTTTGGCAACCGCTTCAAATGTAATTTCACCATTTGCTGTGTTTACGCCAAGTCTTAAAGCTTCGTTTTCGGAGATTGCTTTATTTACACCTTTGTTTGCGATCTGTAATGCATACGGCAGAGTGACATTCGTTAAAGCGATGGTAGAAGTCCTCGGAACTGCACCAGGCATGTTGGCTACAGCGTAATGAACGACGCCATGCTTGACATAGGTCGGATTGTCATGTGTTGTGATGTGATCGATCGTCTCAACGATTCCACCTTGGTCGATAGCAACATCAACAATAACAGAACCAGGCTTCATCGTCTTTACAATTTCTTCCGATACCAGTTTTGGTGCTTTTGCACCAGGAATTAATACCGCGCCAATTAAAAGATCAGCTTCAGCGACTGACTGTGCGATATTGAAGGGGCTCGACATCAATGTTGTAATTTGATTGCCAAATATATCATCCAATTGACGCAGCCGATCAGCGCTTAAGTCGATGATTGTTACATCAGCACCGATTCCAATTGCCAATTTTGCTGCGTGCGTACCTACGACACCGCCGCCAATAATGGTCACTTTCCCACGGTTCACACCAGGGACGCCTGCAAGGAGAATACCTTTACCCCCATTTGATTTTTGTAAAAATTGCGCACCGATTTGTGTGGCCATCCGACCAGCTACCTCACTCATTGGCGTAAGCAATGGCAAAGTGCGGTTCACCGAAACAGTTTCATAGGCAATGGCAAGAACTCCTTTTTCTTTAAGTGCCTGAGCCAAAGCCGGTTCAGCGGCTAGATGTAGGTAAGTGAATAAAATCAAGCCTTTACGAAAATAGTTATACTCACTCGGAAGCGGCTCTTTCACTTTCATAATCATATCTGATTTTTCCCATAACTCTGCCGAATTATCAATAATTTCCGCACCGGTATTGATGTAATCTTCATTCGTAAAACCGCTGCCTGTACTAGCGTTATTCTCAACTAATACTTTATGCCCAGCACTTACGAATGAAACGACTCCAGCTGGCGTTAAAGCGACACGGTTTTCGTTATTCTTAATCTCCTTAGGGATACCAATTATCATATAAAGCCCTCTCCTTCTGTTTTCATAAAATTATTTTACATGTTGCTTTTTTTTCATAACCAAATACGCAATTGATAAAAATAGAAGCCAAGGAATACCGAATTGAAGCATGATTTTGAAATCGGTAAACCATGCTGTGATCATTAAACTCAATAAGAGAAGTCCCCCCAATATCGTCAAATATGGAAAACCCATCATTCTTACCGGCAATTTGCGTCCTCCCCGTTTGTCCCATTTCTTACGGAAAAATAAATGGGAGAGGAAGATGATTAACCAGGTAAAAAGTGAACCAAACATCGATATCCCCATCATAAATGCGTAGGAAGATCCAGGCAGCAGCGCATTTACAACAGCTGCAAAAATAATTCCAGTTGAGGAAACGATAAGTGCAGTTGTTGGAACCCCTTTTTTAGACAGCTTCCCCATTACGGCAGGCGCAAACTTTTCTTGCGATAGTGAAAACAACGTTCTTGAGGAAGCATACAGCATCCCGTTCATGGAAGATAACGCGGCTGTTAACACGATAAAATTCATGATGCCAGAAGCGCCAGGTATATTTAAGATTTCCATGACTCTAACAAATGGGCTTTTTTCAATTCCTGCCGATTGCCATGGAACAATCATCAACATGATCGCCAAAGTTACCACATAGAAAGCAGACAATCGGAAAACAGTTGACCTTAAGGCTTTCGGTACAGCTACATCCGGCTCTTTGGCTTCACCTGCAGTAACCGCGACCAATTCAGTACCTATGAAGCTAAAAAGAGAAATAAAGACGGCAATCCACATTCCTTTAAAACCAAATGGCAGGAAACCTTTATGATCTACCAGGTTATGAGCGCCCACATTTTCATAGCTGGAAGTCCCAAATAGAACGTACGCACCAAGAAGGATAAATCCAACAATTGCACTAACCTTGATCATGGAAAACCAATACTCAAATGATGCAAATGCATTAACACTGGTAGCGTTTACATATATGAGCACTGCGGTAAATATAATGATCCAAGTGATACCAGGGACTCCCGGATACCAGTATTTCATATAGACTGCAATTGCACTTATTTCAACCCCGATCGCAAGAACCTGAGCAATCCAATAAGAGTACCGAACAAGAAAGCCTACCATGGGATGTAGATAGAGATCCGCAATCGTTCCAAAAGATCCTGAAGTTGGATGGGCAACCGTCATTTCTGCCAAACAACCCATTAATAATAAAACGATAAACGCACCTATGGTATAGCTCAGCAATACACTTGGTCCTGCAGTGCCAATGGCTAGTCCGCTTCCAAGGAATAACCCCGTCCCAATGGCCATCCCCATTGCGATCATCGAGAGCCGACTTGATGATAACTCCCGTTTTAATCCCTCGCCGCTATTTTTATTTTCCATTTATTTCAACCCCTTCTTTAACCATCAGGCTTTGTCCAACCATATCTTGTTCAATGCCCTCAGAGGGAAAAGCCCCTCCCACTGCTTTTTGCTTTATGCCACTACTTCACGTTCATTTTTAAATTTCTCATATTGTTTTTCAGTCATAATCTTTTTAAGGGTTTGAACCACTTCCCAAACTTCCTCATAGGACGTATAAAGGGCAACAGGTGCAAGACGAATGATGTTAGGCGCTCGAAAATCCGGAATGATGCCGTTTTCCTTCAATGATTTACAAATTCGTGCCGCTTCGTTATGCTCAAGGCTTACATGCCCGCCGCGTCGTGCATCCTCTCTTGGCGTTCCTATGAAAAATCCCATATCCCCTAATTCACTCTCAATTAAATTCATTAAATATTGATTGATTTTAAGTGATTTTTGACGAATATTTTCTATTCCTGCTTCCGCAAAAATCTCCAATGACCCAATCAAAGGGGCAACGCTAAGCACATGAGGAGTTCCTATTTGGAAAGCTCCCGCAGAAAGAGCAGGGGTTAACGTGTGCTCCATATCGAATTGCTTCTCTTTAGCAGAACTAAACCATCCGGCGAGTCCGGGCATTTTTCCAAAATGCTTTCGATTCACAAACAAGCCTCCGACACCGCCAGGTCCTCCGTTCAAATGTTTATAATTACACCAAAACGCAAAATCTACACCCCATTCGCTAAATGAGTGTGGAATCGAACCTGCCGAGTGGCAAGCGTCAAACCCGATTAAAATCCCTCTACGGTGTGCTTCAGCGGTTAATCGTTTAATATCCAATATTTGACCGCTGCGATAAAGTACGGTGGGCAAAACGATCAAAGCGACTGTCTCGTCCATGGCTTCCATAATGTCATCTTCTTCTAAAAAGCGTCCGTCGCGGCTTTTTACACGAATCAGATGTGTATCGGGGTTATATCCACGTATCTGTAACTGGCTTTGTAGTGCATAAATATCGGATGGAAATGTGAGTTCATCCGCTAAAATTTTTGTGCGTATTCCTTCTGGATTATAGAACGTAGATACAAGCTGATGTAGGTTTACGGTTGTAGAACCTGTTACAATGACTTCTTCTGCTGAGCCTCCTACTAACGGAGCAAGCTTCTTGCCTAGATTCTCTGCCATAAAGAACCATGGATGTTTTCCCTCTGTCCAGCCGTCGATTCCATATTCTTTCCAATCCTCTAAAGATTCCAAGAGAGTCCTTTCCGCTCTTTTCGATAGTAGTCCTAATGAGTTCCCATCCATATAAATGGAGCCTGGCTTTAAATAAAACTCTTCTCGAAACCGTACCAGAGAATCTTCCTTATCCAATTCTTTTGCATATTTTAAAGTTCCTTCAAAGTTTTTCAAATGCATCAAGATAATCCTCTCCTTTACAAAATGAATGTGATAAAGCGCTTTCTTGATTGAATATGACGTAATGTCAATATTATTATCGCTCTAAATATGACACGGTGTCAATATTATTTTTATGCTAATTTTTTACATGAAAACCTTATGGCTTCCCTTCCTTTTAAATGAAAAAACATATATGCTAGAGATATTGAATAATGGGGGAATAAGAATGGATCACCGCAATATAGAGGATAAAAGACATTTACGATCGATGAAAACACGGATGAAGCTTTTAGAAGCCGCTAGGGAAGTCTTTCTTCAAGAAGGTTTTCAAAAAGCAACGATCTCGCAGATGATTAACAAAGCGAGTATCGGATACGGAACGGCCTATGTTCATTTTGGAGGAAAAGAAGATCTTTTGAYCGTATTGTTGGAGGATGTTATGGAGCGATTTTTTGACATTGCGGAAATCTCCTTCCTGCCCAAATCGAAACAAGAAGCCGTAGAAATTATTAACAAACAAGCCTACGCTTTTCTAAAAACTGCGGAAGCCGAGCGGGATATGATGCAAGTCTTTGAACAAGCAATCGGGGTTTCTTCGTTAGTCTCGGATAAATGGAAAGCTATTCGGGAAAAATTTATTGGGCGTATTTCCACGGACGTTGCCTATTCCCAACAAAATGGGTTAGCTAGATCGGAATTAAATCATGAGATTGTGGCACGAGGCTGGTATTTTACGAATGAAATGTACCTATGGGAAATTGTCCGGAACGAACATCATGGTTCTGTTGAAGAGGTCGCAAGAACGATTACTTCTGTCTACGTCACAGGACTTTATATATAGTCGGACCAATAGCCCAGACACCGTATGACCGGTTCTGGGCTTGTTACATTCAAACAAATAATTAAGCTTTAACAGTAAAGTCAATCGAACCAAGACCATCCCATTTTGCAGAGACAACATCGCCCTCAAACAGCTGGTGTGCTCCGGTAATTCCACCAGTTAAAATGATCTGGCCTGCTTTCAGCTTACGGCCTCTGCGGGCAAGCATATTAGCCAGCATGGCGACCGAATTAGCCGGATGTCGGAGAACGGCAGCGCCTGCACCCAAATCTTTCATTTCTCCGTTAATAGAAAGGGTGACCCCGACCAAATCCAGATCATATTCAAGCGGATTTCTCATCGTGGAACCAATGAATACTCGTGAGGAAGAAGTGTTATCTGCAATAACATCCGGCAAAGTGAATTGGAAATTTTGATATCTACTATCAATGATTTCTAATGCAGGAACGACATAATCTGTAGCGGCCAACACTTGTGCTCCTGTAATTCCAGGTCCCTCGATATCCTTGCCAAGAATAAAAGCAATTTCCGCTTCTACTTTCGGATGTATCAATTCGCTTAGCGAAAGCTCTCCGCGATCAAGAGCCATATAATCAAAAATGTAGCCGTAAATCGGCTCGTCTACATTCATTTGCTTCATTTTGGCCATGCTGGTAAAACCCATCTTCAATGCAAAAATTTGATGCCCTTGCTCAGCCTTAATAGCAACGATTTCATCTTGGATACGGTATCCATCATTTACAGATAGCTCAGGATATTCGGCCGTCAGCTTAATGACTTCATGCTTGTTCAATTCAGCATCCACAAGCTTTTCAGCTAGAGTTCTGTTAATTTGATCAGAAAGCAAATTGGTTCCCCCCTCTAGAGTTACGCTTAGCGATTTCTGCAGCTATGTCAATGATCATATCCTCTTGCCCACCAACAACTTTACGCTTTCCAAGTTCCATTAGGATATCGCGGGAATCAATTTCAAACTTCTTCGCTGCACGCTCCGCATGCAAACGGAAGCTGGAGTATACGCCGGCATAGCCGAGAACCAGGCTGTTTTTAGTGATTTCCTGAGGCACCTCAAGAATAGGCGCTACGATATCTTCTGCCAAATCCATCATTTTGTACAGATCCACACCCGTGTTAATGCCCATACGCTCCAACACGGCGATTAACACTTCGGTTTGCGTGTTGCCAGCGCCTGCGCCTAAACAGCGTACACTGCCGTCAATACGTGTGGCGCCTTCCTCAATTGCCGCAAGCGTATTGGCCATAGCCAAGGATAAATTGTTATGACCATGAAATCCTACATCAATACCAACGCTTTGCTTCAGAGCCCGAATTCGCTCCGCAACTTCTTTGGGCAGCATCGCTCCAGCTGAATCAAAGATATACACGGCATCTGCCCCATAGCTCTCCATCAATTTCGCTTGCTCCACAATTTTACTCGGTGATGCCATGTGAGACATCATCAAGAATCCGATCGTCTCAAGCCCTAGTTCCTTTGAGCGAGCAATGTGCTGAGCAGAAACGTCTGCCTCCGTTACATGGGTTCCTATGCGCGCCATGCCTACACCTAACTTTGCAGCGGCATTTAAATGTTTAGTCGTACCAATTCCCGGCAGAAGCAATACAGCAATTTTGGCTTGTTTGCAAACGGAAACAGCTGCTTCAATCAGTTCCATTTCATCCGTTCGGGACAATCCATATTGCAAGGATGAACCGGCAAGTCCGTCCCCGTGCGTCACTTCAATGTAAGGAACGTTTGCTTCGTCAAGTGAGCGGGCTACATTGACCACTTGCTCCACTGTGTATTGATGATTGATCGCATGGCTGCCGTCACGAAGGGCCACTTCCGTGATGAGAATATCGCGGTTAACACTCATCGTCTCCTTCTCCTTTCTTATTTAGGCTGTTTCTGCAGTGAGGGATTTGGCAAGTTCCTCAGCCACTTTCACTGCTGTAGCTGTCATAATATCCAAATTACCCGAGTATTTTGGGAGGTAATCGCCAGCTCCTTCTACTTCAAGGAACACGGTTACTTTGTTTTTATCAAAAATAGGTTCCGTGCGAAGTCGATACCCAGGCACATACGATTGGATGTAGGCAACTGTCTGTTCGATTGACTTCACAATGTCCTCTTCATCGAGTTGATCCGGGTCTACCAATGCATATACCGTATCTCTCATCAAAATCGGTGGTTCAGCAGGATTCATGATAATAATCGCTTTTCCTTTTTTCGCTCCGCCAATGCTTTCAATACCGTGGGAAGTCGTTTCCGTAAACTCGTCAATATTGGCGCGAGTTCCCGGACCAGCGCTTTTACTTGAAATGGTGGCGACAATTTCGGCGTAGCTCACTGGGCTGACCTTATTAATCGCATGAATAATCGGAATTGTCGCTTGTCCACCACAAGTAATCAAGTTAATATTTGACGCATTCAGATGAGCGCCAAGATTAGCGCTCGGAACGACATAAGGTCCAACTGCGGCCGGTGTTAGATCAATCGCTATTTTCCCTGCTTCCCGGAGAGCCTTGGCATGTCGAATATGAGCCTTTGCAGACGTAGCGTCAAACACGATATCAGCAAGCTCTGGGCTTTGCTCCAAAAATTGCTTCAGTCCTCCAGCGAACACTTTATATCCGTGATCTTTCGCACGGCGAAGTCCATCCGATTCGGCGTCAATCCCGATCATTGAAGTTAATTCAAGTACATCCGATCTGCTTAACTTCATCATTAAATCAGTGCCGATGTTCCCAGAGCCCAGAATAGCTACCTTTATTTTAGACATTCTACTCTCCTCCAAATCATTCAGTTAAGATGTGAACCTGACGCCAACTTCCCCTAGATGAGCAATACGTGCGCTGAAATAATCACCAGGAGCCGCATTGGCAGCTGCAGACAGCGCTCCGGAAAGGATAACCTCTCCGGCTTTTAACGTAATGCCGAATTCAAACAATTTATTAGCAAGCCACGCTACACAAGTTGCCGGATTGCCTAGCGCCGCGGCGCCAACGCCGGTATTAATCAACTCTCCGTTTTTATAGAAAGCCATACCCGCCATGACAAGATCAATTTGATCCGGCTTGACTGGACGTCCACCGAGAACATATAAACCGGAAGATGCGTTATCGGCTACGGTATCCTCTAGCTTGATTTTCCAATCCGCAATGCGGCTGTCAACAATTTCCAATGCTGGCAGCACATAATCGGTTGCCATAAGGACATCATGCGCAGTAACCCGCGGACTTACCAAGTCGCGCTTCAGGACAAAAGCGATTTCAGCCTCCGCTTTCGGCTGAAGAACGCGTGCAAACGAAATTTCTCCGTTATTTTCCACTGCCATATCATCTAACAAATGACCATAATCCGGTTGATCTACGCCCAATAACTTTTGCATAGCCAGTGAAGTAAGCCCAATTTTCTTGCCTACAATTTTAGCGCCGTCCGCAACTTTGCGTTCGATTGTTTTCAATTGAACGTGGTATGCTTCTTCGACGGTAATGTTGGAGTCCAAGGACGTCAACGGTGATACCMCGTGTCCTATTTTTACAGCCTTTTCCAAGTAATCAGCAAATCGTGTAATCTTCACCAAATCCAAATTCTCTTCCTCCTCCAAGTTGAAGCTCTTTCTATAGTTTCATGGTAACTGTCTTTGCTTCCGTATAAAATTCGAAGCTGTGACGACCGCCTTCACGACCGATTCCGCTTTCTTTCGCTCCCCCAAACGGAGTGCGCAAATCGCGAACATACCAGCAGTTAATCCACAATAGACCGGATTTCACTTGATCGGCAACGCGGTGAGCGCGTCTCAAGTCATTCGTCCATACGACTCCGGCTAACCCATAGATAGAATCATTGGCAATTTGAATCGCTTCTTCTTCTGTTTTAAAAGGAATAATGACAATGACCGGACCGAATATTTCTTCTTGAGCCACTCTCATTTTGTTGTCTACATCGTAAAATACGGTTGGCTCGTAGAAATTGCCCTCTCCGAGGGTTGTGATTTTCTTACCGCCATAAGCCAGTTTAGCACCTTCGCTGAGGCCGATCTGCACATACTCATCAACCGTATTCAAGTGACTACTTGATACGAGCGCGCCCATATCCGTCTCTTCATCAAGCGGATTACCCACTTTAATCTGTTTAACAGCCGCAACGAATTTTTCCAGAAACTTGTCGTAAACACTCTCTTGAACCAATAGTCTGGAGCCCGCTAAACAAATTTCCCCTTGATTACGGAATATGGCTTCAATGGATCCTTTAACCGCCTCATCCAAATCCGCGTCCTCAAACACAATATTAGCTGACTTCCCTCCGAGTTCGAGTGATACTGGGATAAGCTGAGAAGCTGCATTTTTCATTACTGTCTTTCCAGTCGTTGTTTCACCCACAAATGAAATGCGGCGCACATTAGGATGAGTGGTCATTGCAGTCCCAACAGTTCCGCCAGGACCTGTAAGAATATTTAGAACGCCGGGCGGCAACCCTGCTTCATTCGCTATTTCGCCAAGCATAACAGCGCTGAGCGGCGTGTAAGAAGCCGGTTTCACGATCACGGTATTGCCTGAGGCGAGCGCCGCGGAAGCTTTCCATGTCATTTGCATAAACGGCAGGTTCCAAGGAATAATGAGGCTTGTTACACCTGCGGGCGCATATTTGGAATAAGACATGAACTTATTCATATCGTAGTTTTCGTGCACCATGTATTTGGCCATTTCGGCAAAGAAACGCATGTTCCAAGCCGCTCGCGGGATGTCAAAGCCGCGGCTTTCTTTAATCGGCTTACCGACGTCAAGCGTCTCCACCATCGCCAATTCATCCACCCTTTCCAGGATGATATCGGACATTCTGCACAAAATTTTCGCTCTATCTTCGACCGCCATTTTGCTCCAAACACCGCTTTCGAACGTGCGATGAGCCACGTCAATCGCTTTGTTCACATCCTGCTCGTTTGCATTCGCCACTGTCGTTAGCTTTCGATTCGTCGCAGGATCAATCGTATCGAATGTCTCACCTGAGATTGCGTCTACATATTCACCATTAATAAACAACTTTGCGGCTCTTATTTTTACCTGGTTGCCTTGTATCGTCTGACTCATTGGAAACCTCCTATTCTTCGACTTCTAGAATCATTTCAACTTCAACTGCATTATTGAGCGGCAGCTGCGCCATTCCTACAGCCGATCGTCCGTGCTTTCCTTTTTCCCCGAATACGTCTACAAGCAAATCAGATGCGCCGTTCATCACCTTCGGTTGATCTGTAAAATCAGGAGAGCTGTTTACAAAGCCCAGGATTTTGACGATCCGCTTTACTTTGCTCAGGTCCCCAACTTCTTGCTTAACGACTGTGAGCAGATTGAGCATACACTGTTTTGCTGCCGCGTAGCCTACCTCAATGGTCACATCTTCGCCGAGCTTTCCGCGATATTCATTCGTTCCTTGACCAGCCGTAAAAATCAAGTTTCCTGTGCGTACGCAGCCTACATAATTCCCAACCGCTTTACGCGGGTCAGGCAGTTTAAGACCCAGTTCTTGCAATCTTTGTTCCGGCGTAACATTTGAATTTGTCATAGCTCTCACCTTGTTTATTTAATGTTTAAAAATCGTAATGCGTTTGCCCCGAGCATAGCTAATCTTTGCTCTTCCGGAACATCCAGCGTGCGGTCAATGACTTCCCCAGGCGGCACTTCTCGTAACAAAAACGGATAATCTGATCCCATCAAGATGCGATCGTAGCCAAACTTGTCAACCAAATATTTGACATTCCCCGGATCGTTGACGAGCGAGTCAAAGTAAAAATTATCTGTGTAATGGCTTGGCGGATTCGAAATGAGTCTCAAATGCGGCCATACATGCCAACCCTTATCAAGACGAGGCAGAATGTATGGAAACGAACCCCCGCCGTGTGCAAAACAAATTTTGAGTTTCGGGAACTTCTCAATGACCCCGCCTAAGATTAAACTTGCGGCAGCCAGAGCCGTTTCGCTCGGCATCCCGACGGTGTACATGAGATTGTGACGGGGCATCCGCTCTTTGCCCATTGTCTCCCATGGGTGGACAAACAATGGCACATTCCATTGCTCACACATTTGGAAAAATTCAATCAGTGAAGGATCATCTAAGTTGTTGCCGTTGACATTTGTGCCGATTTCGATTCCTTTTAAACCAAGTACGTTTATGCAGCGATCCATTTCACGTATAGCCACTTCCGGATTTTGCAGCGGAACCGCTCCCAGTCCGATAAAACGATCCGGATATTGGCTAACTGTTTCTGCGATGAAATCGTTCTGAATTCGGGCCATCGCCTCTGCTTCTGCTGCAGGAGCCCAATAGGAGAACGTAACAGGAATAGGAGACAGCACTTGCATATCTACATGTTCCCGCTCCATATCGTGTATTCTCTTAACGGGGTCCCAACACTGATCCGTGATTTCACGGAACACTTTACCTGCAACCATAATGTTGGCGCCGCATGTGCATGTTCGCTGAATCGTGGGCCAACGCCCACCCCCATATTTTTCATTAAAGTCAGGAAAATCTTCTGGAATAATATGCGTATGGAAATCTACTCGCATATCCATTCACTCGCTTCGGGAGCCATCTCATGTCCGCATTTATCGCACTTTCTCAGATCGACGTCCCCATTAAAAGCCTGGATCGCTTCTTTGACTTGAATTTCAATATTCGTCAATTGAACGGTAGTACGGTGCATCAGATGATCGCATTTTTCGCAGAACCAAACGAAACTTTCCAGTTCGCCTTCAGGTCTGCTGCGTTCAATAACGAGACCAATCGTGTCCGCGATCCGGTGCGGAGAGTGGGGAACGTTAGGCGGAAGCAGGAACATCTCTCCCTCTTTCACAGTAATAACCTCGCGCTTGCCATCCTTATTAATGATTTCGACGTAGCAATCTCCCTTTAGCTGATAAAACACTTCTTCCGAAGGATCAACGTGAAAGTCGCGACGTTTGTTAGGACCTCCAAGAAGCATAACCATCAACTCTGTGTCTTTCCATATGACTTTGTTGTTCACCGGAGGTTTAAGCTGATCTTTGTTTTCCTCGATAAATTTCATCAAATTAATAGGTTTAAGCATTTCGAATCACTCCTCTAATTAATGGTTTGGGTAAGTCTTCCCTGCTCAAGATCGTATCTTTTCCACCGTTTTTCCTGCAATTCCCCAGTGCGTTAACGGAATATCATATAGTAAAACCCTTACGCTTTCAGGTGAAACCCGCAGCGTTTCGGACACCGTTTGAGTGACACGTGCAATCAGCTCGTCTTTTACTTCTTGATCTCTACCTTCTAGGATCTTCAACTCAATTATCGGCATTTAAACAGTCCCTTCTGTTTTCAACGCCTTTTGCATAAAGACAACCTCTTGAGCCAAATTTGCGATTCTTTCCAATACGTCAGCGTCAACAATTTCGTTCTGTTTATTGAAATGATCGTTATTCGCATAGACATAACCTGGAGCAACATAAGCTCGGAAATAACCGGCGATCGGCTTCAAGTGATTTTCAATCACTAGAAAATGCTGATAAGTCCCTCCTGTAGCGGCAAATCCCATTACTTTGTTACGAAGAACCTGCGGAGGAATATGATCAAACAGATTTTTCAGAACCCCTGTGATAGACCCCTGAAATATTGGCGTACCGATGATATAAAAGTCAGCTGACGTGATCATGTCGATGACCTTTTGAGTATCATCCTCATAGGCGGAGAGAGCACGTCCGTCAACGAACGAAACTTTGTAATCTCTCATATCCAACAGTTCAACTTCAATATCAGGGTTTTGTCTTTTAACCTCATCAAGTGCTTTTTGCACGACGATGCTTGTTTTTGCGCCAATGATTGTTCCAGATATACCCAATAGTTTCATTCTGACTCACTCCTCAGCAGGAAATTGTGTGCGCATGCAGCCAACCTAGTAAATTAAATGATTGCTGAATCTCACCATCCGAAATCAATTGGCGTATTCGCGTAGACGATATATGTTTTCCTTCCGAACAGCAAATAGGCTGCATCATTCGAACCTTGAAATACCGTTCAAGTAGAGTTATATCCCCTTCGCGGTTTTTTCCGAACCGAAAATCTTGGCCAACGATAATTTCCAGTGGATTCAGCTTACTTAAATTTTCAATGAAATCAGATGAACTTCGGGAGGCATACTGTTCGTCAAATTGGGCAACTACCGTATGCTCGATGCCCAGTCGGGCAATCCGATCCAGCTTTTCTTCCATTGTCGTTAACATACGAGCCCCTGAAAAGAAAGTGCGAGGTGGGAGATCAAAGGTATAGACGACACTAGGTGCACCCAATATCTCGCTTCTTAGCAGCACTTGTTGTATGACGGCTTGATGCCCCTGATGCACGCCGTCAAAAGCACCGATTGCAATAACCGAGCCCGGTAAAGTTAAAATTCCATCTGCATGTGATTGCACGCCTCCACCTCATTCCCTAAAAATATCAATCATTTATTAACTAGTTCTGCCCATAGGCCCCTGGAATCTGCGACACGTCTAACGCTTCTTCTACCATTGCAAATGAATGAGTTTTTTTGTAGTTGTTGTAGAAAATGGCTTTTTTGCGAATCGGATCGCCTGTGTAATAACGTTCGTATTGGAGCAGCCGTTGGCCGAACGCCTCGCCGCATAGATCCCATGCCAGCTTAAACAGATGGATACGATCCGTACCGGAAATTCCTTCACGACCGCCATAATAGCGTTCCATATCTTCCGCTAATTCAGGATTTGTCAAATCTCCTTCCGTCGGAGACATGAGCAATCCACCTGCACCAATGATTTGCATCACCTCAATCGCGCGCGGATAGAACGTCGGCAGCAGCCCGCGAATCGTTTCAATTGGATTATATCCAGGAACCAAATCACCGGATGGTAAAGTTTCATACTCTAACTCCGCAACTCTTAGCAAAGCTCTAATCGATTCCACAGACTGAGCTAATTCGCCCAAATCATTTTGAACGTTCAAGTAAGCATCTACACCGATGGAGTCGGCCACTCGCATTGCCACTTCAGTAGCGAACTGAAGCTTAATCAAGCCTCTTACGCCGGTTTGGTGCGACGGTTGCTGTCCAAGCCCTGCTTTTGGATACAACAAGTTCGCCGCTTCCACGTTGTTATACAAAAATATGCGATCCCAAGGAACCAATACGTCGTTAAAAACGAGCAGTGCATCCATCTCTTCGAATCGTGACGCCAGCGGATGATCGGCTAAGCAGCGCGTTCCATCTTGCATAGGCTCGCGGCATAGAATGCGAAGCCCCGGCGTATCGATTGGGAGCGCAAATGCTAGCGCATAACGCTCATCGCCAGGTTTAAATCCAGGGAACGAATACACGATGACTTCATCCGTAATCGGCGAAAGAGTGGCCAACATCTTGGCTCCTCTGACGATCAACCCCTCAGGTGTTTCTCTAACAGCGCCCAAGTGAGTGAAGGTGTCCTGCTGTTCATGCGATGTCTTACTGCGGTCATTTTGCGGGTTGATAATCGCGTGTGTTAAAAATAAGTCGTTATCCCGTACATGACGGTAGTAATTTTTGGCATTTTCCGCCCAATCCGGGTTATATTTCGCCAAAAAGTCTGCATTGCTATACAGCGAAGTGACCACGACATTGAGAAAATCCGGCGTTCTTCCCATCAAACCAAATGTTACTTTTGCAAACTCCTCAAATACTTGTCTCCGCGCTTGTAAATGTTCCGGTTTTTTCGGGACTAAGAATGCGTTGTTCACTCGTTCCCCGGTTTCTTCACAGATGTGTGTAATGCTGTCTTGGCGTGCTGGGTCATGCTGCATGTCATACAGCTTTGCTATTTCATGAATAGGTTGCTTGAATACAACATCTTCATACAAATTAGTCACTCTTCTTCCCGATAGCCATACCTCCGGCTGTCGAGCTTTCAATGCCTCAATATACTGAGTGCCAGTACGAATTCCCATTCGCTGTTCCTCCCTTATCGTTGTAAGCTTGATGCTTATGCCTGAATTATAATACCCGCCAGATAAAAGGACTGTAAGGCAATTAACGTTTTTTACGCTCTTTTTGAAAACGGATTCATCGAATAAGAAAAGAAAGACTTCGACAATGATCGACACCTCTTTGCATAAATATGATCCTTTTCCCTCTTGTTTCCGGGAGCTGTTAAGCATTTAACGTTTTTTCGGTTATTTTTTACCACGTTGTTGTAAACACTATTATTCATCCCTTATAATTGAACTGAAAACGGTTGAGCCAGAGGAGTGATGAATTTGGTAAGCCAGTTTGAACTGATGGATCAGTGGAAGCAGGTTTTAAAGTACGGTAATAGACAGTTTTTTAAAAAGAAAACCGTCATCTATCGCCAAGGTACTGTCGGAGATGGTTTTTATTATCTGCACAGCGGCATCGTTAAAATTGCTGCATCCGGCTCAACAGGGAAAGAACGCATGCTAAATATTGTCGTTCCCGGACAGTTGGTTGGTGTTCATGCGATTGATCAGCAAACCCATTTTACAACGGCAATAACGGCCAAAGACTCCGTGCTATATCATTTTTCCAGTGAACAGTTTAAAGAACTGTTGACAGAGCAGCCTGAGTTAATCCATCTTGTTACTCAAACGATCATACAAAAAATGAGCATACTTTTATTTACCATTAATATGAAAGCGCTTTCTGCTGAAGGGCAAATGGCCATCATTCTATTAAATCTGTTTAATGATTTCAAAAATTACGAAATCCCACTGTCACAACAAGAGCTTGCCAATTGCACGGGCTTAACCAGAATCACTATTTACAAAATCCTTCGGCAATGGAAAGAAGGAGGAATCATCGAAATCAAGGAACGTAAATTTATGATCAAACGACCCGATCTACTAAAAGGCATCATCGAGGATCGTTCATGACACATTGATCCTCGGGAAAAGGTGGCCAAATGATAAACCTTCGTTATAAATTAGAGCCCTATTTATCGTATGCTCAAGTCCTTCATTTCAAAAAAAAGGACATCATTTACCGTCAAGGTGAAAGCGGAAAAGGCTTTTATTACTTGGAGCAGGGCGGAGTAAAAATCGTTCTCCTGTCGGATAGCGGTCATGAACGTATTCTGGACTACATTCCAATAGGAACAATACTCGGGGAGCACGGCGCGAGCAAGTCCCCTTATCTAACGTCTGCTTTTGCTACTTCTCCCTCTATTTTGTATTATTTTTCCGATGAAGCATTAACCAAGATGTGCAAGGATCATCCAGAAGCAGCAATGATATTCACAAATTCTCTTATTTACAAGGTCAGATTGCTCGCTGAGCTTATCGCCTTTCATGATAGTCCTGTTGAGCAGCAAATGGCACATTATTTGCTTAAACTCATTCAGATCCACGAGAATGAAAATATTCCAATTGATCAAACTTCACTCGCCCGCTACGTCGACACGTCCCGAATTACAGTGAACAAAATTGTTAATAATTGGAAAAATTCAGGAATTATTAATTTCTCTCACCCCGGCACGATCCACATTACGAATATTAACAGGCTTAAAGAAATCACGAATAATTCGGAGCACATGTAATTACTTTCACATTAACCTCGTAATAGACAAATGCAGCCCGCCTCTTCACAGAGGTCGGGCTGCATTTTTATTTGTTATCATCTACGCCGTTTCAAACTCCAGATCCCGTTTCTACCATTACTATTATCATTCATTGACCTTGACTCCTAGCCCTTCCGCCTCTGGCGTATCATATCGTGACCAATCAACCGTTAATTCAAGAAAGATTGCCAGCAGGACACCCATCAACAGTCCGTTGCCGACAATCGGGCGTATGATCCCAGGAAAAACTGAAAAAGCTTCAGGCGGCACGTTCAGGATTGAAATTCCAAGCAGCGCAGGTGCCGAAATCCGGTAAACGGTTATTGCATTAAACGTGAACCCTTGCAAATTTCGAAACGCAGAGCCGAACAACTGAAAATAAATGACGAAGAGTACTGCATTTCCGACGCTAACCGGCATCGTCACAAAAAAAGTATCAAATCCCGGGACAAACCCGATTATGGCAAATAGTACTCCTCCTAATACGAGAACCGATCTGTCCAATATTTTGGTGCTTTCTAGAAACCCAATAGACGATGTAAAAGGACCGTAAGGCACCAGCCCAAACAACCCGGATAGAACCGTGTGAAATCCTGTAAAATGGAATGATCTCTTATACTGCGAGTCCGAACTAACAGTCCTATAAAGCTTTTCTGCTGCCTTAAGAGACGCAATTGTATTGGTCATATTAATAAGCCCCGCAAGCATAGCTGCAATCAAAACACCAACTTCCAAATGCGGATTTCCCCATGGGAACAGAACAAAATCGAAATTGTTGCCTCCGATTTCGACTCCGGTTGTAGTGTTGGGAAACAAAACGCGGTAAGCCACCCAACCAGCAAGCATACCGATCAAAACTGAAAAGCTTCTTACCTTCCCCCTACCCTTCACTCCTATCCAGCTAACTAAAAATATTACCGCAATGGAGAGTGCGGCAACCGGCATATCGATTCGGCCTCCGCTCAATCCGATCATGCTTTTAAAAAAAACGATAATCAATTGGCAGGAAAGAAGAAACAAGTACACGAACATGACGATTTGTGTAAACACTTTTTTCAGCACTTTGCCGAAGCCGATCGCCCCCAGTATCGAAGTGACCACTCCGGAGGCGATAATCCCTACTGTAAGCGCTCCCCCCATTTGTTCTAAGGTCATTCCCATGGACGGAGCTGCAGCAGCAAGACTCAAAATAAGTCCCCACCAAAGGCCGGAAGGCCCCTCCATCAAGGCGTACCGGTGTCCGAAGGCTGCTTGTAGCATGCTCGCAATACCGGTAACGACGAAAGTGACTTTCACCACGGAAGCAGTAAGTTCCGGGGAAAAACCGAATGCGGTACTGACTGATAAGGGCACCACAATCGTATTGGCAAACAAAAAGAAAAACCATTGCACACCCGCCAGCCAAAACGATGCCGAGGTCAATTTGTACACGTTGCTACCTCCTTTTACAAGCACCACATTTCCCACCTTCATTATAATTTGGATTCCAGAAGGATCATGTAAACTAATTAACGTTATAGGCTATTAATGAAAGCGCAATTATTCCCTGTAAAAAACCAACGAAAAAAAACAAGCTGACACCTGTTGTATACAGTTGGCAGCTTGCAGTTTATATAGAAAATGAAATAACGAGTTAAATTAATCTATCCTTTTCAACGGGTACAAGTAGGATAGAAATTGAAGCGATTAACGCTGCGAGAGAAAAAATATAAAAATTTACACTGAAATCCACTTTCCATGCCAATAGAAGTCCCCCTAGAATAGGCCCACAGGAGGCACCGATTCTGCCAACACCGGATGCCCAACCCAAAGCGGTTGAACGTGCGTGTGTAGGGAAGTATTTTGTAAGGTAGGCATTCAAAATAATAAGTATTCCAGTTGAACCTATTCCCGCGATCCCGATGAGTGGATAGAGCAAGAACGTAGGGGGCTTTAGACTTAATAAAGCGATACTTATCGCCGCTGCAAAATAGGCTATGCTAATGACCCGTTTTGAGCCCCATCGGTCTGCTGCTGCACCAGCCCCGAGTGCGCCGAAAATGGCTGTAAAGTTTAACATTAATAAAAGTGACAAACTGGAGCCAAGAGGGTAACCAGCCTGGACCATCATTTTAGGCAGCCACGCACTTAATCCGTAAACTAAGAGTAAGCCCATGAAAAAAGTAACCCAAAAAAACGTGGTTGTTCGTAAATACGGTTTGGAAAATAAGAAACCAATAGCACCCAATTTATTTTTTGAATCTTTTGTGTTTTCTACTTGATGTATCGTAGGTAGATCGATCTGATATTTCTTACAAATGGCTTCTGCTTCTTGTTTACGATTACGTGCGACCAGAAAATTGAGTGATTCAGGTAGCTTCCAAATGAGGAAAGGCACCAGGACGATAGGGGACAATCCCAGCCAGAACAAAAATCTCCAGCCGTAGTCATTTAGGAAAAATAAGGAAGCTAATGCTCCTAGTACGCCTCCAAGAGGATAACCGGAAAACATAATGGCATTCATCAGCGAACGACGACGAACAGGCGCGTATTCAATCGTAAGTGTGGTTGCAATCGGCATAGCCCCGCCTAATGCAATCCCTCCTGCAAAACGGATGAATCCTAACATTTCCGGTGAAGCAGCCATGGCTGATAAACCCATAGTAATAGAAAAAATACCAATACAAGTGATGAGAGTCCATTTGCGGCCGATGAGGTCCGACAACGACCCAACGACAACGTTCCCAATGATCATTCCGATCAGCGCGTAACTGCCAATGAGCCCGGCTTGAACAGGTGATAACCCCAATGACTTATCCGTTAATAAGCTTGACATGACCGCACCGTAAATACCTAGATCATATCCTTCAGCCATAATCGTTAGAAAGCAGCAGAAAACGACTAAAGCAGTTAATGATTTTGCAGTTCGCGTTGGCTTTTGCAGAGTATCAGCGGTCTCTGATTTTCCGTTTAGAGAGAGATTTTCATTCATGTTCAATATAAAACCCTCTTTCAAATTTTTTTTTTAAATCGAACTGCGAATCATGTTTCCTTTAAACATGACAGCTACACGCGTGGATCTTCTCGCAACGGTTTCCGCCGAACAGGTCGCATCCACCAAGACGAGATTTGCGTCATCTCCAACGGCTGGCCAAATCCGTTTGCCATTTGGGTCCAGAGTGGTTTTTCCACCTGTAATGAATGCAAGTGCTTTCGTAAGTGAACCTTCATCAATCCAACTGTATCGTTCAACAAACCTGTTTACTTTATCAACAATATCGCCGTTTCTAAAAGGGAACCATGAATCATAAAATCCATCGCATCCCAGTTCAACCTTCACCCCATTTTCATGTAAAAAAGGTAGCGGCGGGATCTGTCTGTTGATTAATACAGTTGATATGATGGAGACGCCTAATTCGGCAAAAAAATCGATTGTTTCAGCTGCTTCTTCGACGGGGACATCACCCAAGGCAAAAGCATGGCTAATTGCCACACGGTTATGATAACCTGCCTCTTTCGTCATGGCGGCCAACCGTTTCATCGTAGTCATACCTAACTGGGATGGATCGTGCAAATGGATATCGATGTCGGCATTAGCCTGTACAGCAATTTCCATCATTTGTGCAAGCGACTGCTCCATATTCCCATCCACTCCGGCCGGATCAAGGCCGCCAACAATTGTTGCTCCTTCCTTCATAGCCTGCTTCATCAAATCAACCGATTGCGAGCGTAGCAGACCATGCTGCGGAAAAGCAACAATTTCATACGTCATTTTGTCGCTAAATGTCTCCAGTGCTTTACGTACTTCCTCCAAATGCTTCAACCCGACATAAGGATCAATATTAACGTGAGTACGGATATGAGTGACACCAGTCGAAGAAATAAACTCCAACATGCCTTCTGCCCGCTGTTTAACTGTATCCAACATAACAAGGTTCTCTTTCGCTTCAAAATCCAATCGTTCAATCAGATTTTTCACGGGTTTGCATGATTTCCATCCGTATCCCATGTAGGTTTTGTCCAAATGAATGTGTTTTTCAACAAAGGAAGGAAGGGCAAGTAGTCCCTTTGCATCTTTTCTCGGAAGATCGGTTACAAGCGGCAGATCGGCCGACATCATATTGGCGATTTTGCCGTTTTCAATCAAAAGATGACACACTTGCGAACGTGTATGAATAATACCGTCTTCATCCTGCTCAAAACCACTGTCCAAGCGTACATGTGTCAACCAGTAAGCAGAAATCATTTTCTATCTGTCATCCCTTTCTGTTTGAGGCATTCGTGTACTTATTCCCCCATAAAATTGAAAAGTTGTTAAAACAGCAGCGCATAACCCAATTTAGTTAAACATATCCCCTTCCTCCTTTCTTATATTTCCTCTCCTTCTAATTGGGATACTTATAATTTATTATAGGTTGTATTTTTAACGGTACGTGTTAACTAGTTAACGTTTTAATATTAAATGTAAGCGCTATTATTTTTTGTCGTTTTTGATTACCTCTTTTGCGAAATTTCAGAAACAGTTACTAAATGCTGCGCTTCAGTACTAATTGTTTCGATCGCTAGCGATATCTCTGAAATTTGTTCAAATTGATTGTGAAATAAGTGTTTCGATCCCTCAAAAAGTTTCCTTAAGTTCACAGTTTCATTTGTTAAATCATTAAGAATGCTTTCGATATGTCTGGATGACTCTTTGGAATCATCAGCCAACTTTTGTATTTCTTTAGCCACGACGGAGAAGCCTCGGCCCTGTTGGCCTATATGGGCTGCTTCAATAAGTGCGTTCAGACCTAGTATTTTGGTTTGGGTTGAAATCCCTGCTATCGTGGAAACGATTGAAGAAGTCCGGTTAATTTGCTCTTGTAAATTATTCATATATTCAAAAATGACTTCATTTTTTTCGAACAGAACTTTTGATGTTCTCATAATCGCAGTTGAGTTTGCATTCGTTTGCTGCACAAGGGCAAACAGATGCTCTGCAATATTCATTAGCCTTTTTTGTTTGTTCAAGCTGACTCCGAATACGATGGAACCGACGATGTATCCATTCTCAAAGATTGGTATTCCACCACCACAATACACTACTCCATAAACAGATTGATCAACAATGTTGAATTTTTCCTTCTTATTCTCTATTATTTCTTTAGCCACACTGCCTTGTTTAAAAGCTTCGTTCACTACGATGGGGAATTTTAGTGAATGACCAGGGAAATAAGCAACAAATTTCTCCATATCTGTAATGCCCATCGTAACATCTTCCTCAAACAAACAAATCATTTGAAACCAAATAGGTGCTGTAGCAAGTAGATGAGAAATGATATCTGATTTTTGATGAGAATTCATTTGGTCCATTGTCATGTCCTTTCATCAGTAGATGTCCATCGATAACGTATTTGAAATAGGTATTTCTTAGCAATAAAAACAAACCGAACCCCCTATTTCACGTAGGGTTCCGGTTCTATGTTTACCAACCAAAATGTATTACATGGCATCCAATATGATGGCGGCCGTTTCCTCAATTGCCTTCTCCGTGACATCGATTACTGTACATCCAAGCTGCTTATACAAGTCGAAGGCGTATTCCAACTCTTCCGCTACTCTTTCTATGGCAGAATATTTAGCGCCGAATGGCAAACCTACCGCTTTCAACCGTTCCGTTCGGATCTTAACGAGCTGGTCCGCGCTCATCGTCAAGCCGATTAATTTGTTTTTGTTAAGTGTAAACAAGCCTTCGGGCGGTTTCACTTCCGGTACTAGTGGATAATTGGCTACTTTGTACCCTTTATGCGCCAGAAAAATACTAAGCGGCGTTTTCGATGTTCTTGAAACCCCCAGAAGAACAATATGTGCTTGTCTCAAAGCACTAGTATCCTTACCATCATCGCAATTGACTGCAAATTCAATGGCTTCGACCCGCTTCTGATAGTTTTCGTCCATTTGGTGAAGCAATCCCGCTTGCCTTTTAGGAGAATCCTTGAAAGTATCAATGAAAGCTTGCATGACAGGCCCAAGGATATCGATACTTGTTACGTTTAAGCGAATCGCTTCTTGACGCATCATCTCTCTTAATTCCGGAAGAACAAGCGTGTAAACTACAAAACTCCCCAACCTGGAAGCTTCCTCCATCATACTTCGGATCTCTTCCTCCGTTCGCATTGTTCCAAAACGTCTTACATGAACTTTGCTAGCGTTAAACTGACGAATTGTCGCTTGAACGACGGTATTTGCCGTTTCCCCAACCGAGTCAGAACAAATGAAAATGGTATGGACTATCTCCCCCACCCGTGACACCTCCAAGCATCTCTGCCGCATCAAATGGCATTAGCTACCTTACATTCGCTGGGAACACCATGTTCGATGAACGCTTGTGCTGCGGCGATTCGAGCTAAAGGAATTCGGTAAGGGGAACAGCTAACATAATCCAATCCGATCGAGTGACAAAAGAAAATTGACTCTTTATCTCCGCCATGTTCCCCGCAAATCCCCGTTTTAAGCGATGGCTTAACAACACGGCCCACGTTTACGGCTAAGTCAATCAATTGGCCGACTCCTTCCGTGTCGAGCACCTGAAACGGATTATGCGGCAAAAGCTTTTGATCGACATAATGGGTTAAAAACTTTCCTTCCGCATCGTCACGGCTGTATCCAAACGTCATTTGCGTTAAGTCATTGGTGCCAAAAGAGAAGAAATCCGCGTGTGCCGCAATTTGGCGCGCAGTAAGAGCAGCGCGTGGTACTTCTATCATTGTCCCGACCTTATACGGACATTCTCGAAGCTTTTCTTTCCCCAGCACCTGCATCGCAACGAACTCAACAAGTTCTCTGAAAATTTTCAGTTCACTTGCATGACTAACGAGTGGAATCATGATTTCCGGATGTACGCTGATGCCATTGTCGATACAACCAGATGCTGCACGGAAGATGGCCTCAATCTGCATCTCATAAATCTCCGGATAAACAATTCCCAATCTGCAGCCTCGTTGCCCTAGCATGGGGTTTGCCTCGTGCAGAGCTTGCACTTTCCGAAGAAGGTGAGCCACCTCATCTCTTTCCTCGTCAGAGCCCTCTTTATCATACATCAGCTGGGCTTGTCTTCTCTGAAGATCTGCGAGGTTTGGGAGAAACTCATGTAGTGGCGGATCGAGCAATCGAATCGTCACCGGGAGGCCGTCCATTTCATTAAAAATGCCTTCAAAATCCGACTGCTGCATCGGAAGCAGTTGGGCAAGAGCCTTCAAACGCTCCTCCTTATCTTCCGCAAGAATCATTTGTTGAACGACTGGTAATCGCGCTGATGAGAAAAACATATGTTCCGTCCGGCATAGCCCGATCCCTTCTGCCCCTAATTCTCTCGCAATTCCCGCATCGTGCGGATTATCCGCATTCGCAAACACTTTCAGTGTGCGAATCTCATCCGCCCACTTCAGCATAACGAGAAGTTCATTTGTCATCCTAGCTTCATGTAAAGGCATGTTACCGCTAATGACGCGTCCCGTTCCGCCGTCCAGTGTAATCCAATCGCCTTCTTTTACGATCTTGCCTCCAACCATCATCTGTTTCTCATCAAGTACGATTCGGATGTCTTCGCAGCCGCAAACGCATGGCTTGCCCATTCCCCTTGCCACTACAGCAGCATGGCTCGTCATCCCTCCACGGCTCGTGAGCACCCCTTCTGAAGCGATCACGCCATGAATATCTTCCGGCGTCGTTTCCATTCTAGCAAGAATAACTGCTTTGCCCGCACGGCTCCATTCTGCTGCCGTGTCGGCGCTAAACACCAGCTGTCCCACCGCTGCACCCGGCGAAGCAGGAAGTCCTTTTGCCAAGACATCCTTTACTGCATCTTCATCAATACCTCTGTGCAGAAGCTGATCCAAATGGGACACTTCGATACGGCCAACGGCCTCCTGCTTGGATAATACACCTTCATGGACCAAATCGACGGCAATTTTTAATGCGGCTTGGGCATTTCGTTTCCCGTTTCTTGTTTGTAATAGGTAAAGCTTATTATTTTCAACCGTAAATTCGATGTCCTGCATATCTTTGTACTGCTTCTCAAGCTGCTTGGATGCCTGGAATAACTGCTCATAAATTAGAGGCATCTCGTTTTTCAGCGCAGTAATGGCCAGCGGTGTTCTTATACCTGCTACGACATCTTCACCCTGAGCATTGATCAGGTATTCTCCAAAAAATGTATTCTCACCCGTAGAAGGATTTCTCGTAAAGACGACGCCGGTGCCGCAATTACCGCCCATATTGCCAAAGACCATGCTCTGCACGTTGACGGCTGTCCCTTGCTCATCTGGAATCCGATTTATTTTACGGTAAATTTGAGCTCTTTGATTGTTCCAAGACTTGAATACGGCTTCAATGGCCATTCGTAACTGCTCGTACACGTGCTGAGGAAAAGACTGGCCGGTTTTAGCTAGAATGCACTTTTTATAATCTTCAATCAGATCCTTCCACCCCGCAGCAGTAACATCATGATCTTGGAGGGCGCCCTCCTTCTCTTTCAAACAGTGGAGCAGCTGCTCAAAATGGTAGGATTCAATGCCGAGCACCACGTTTCCAAACATCTGCATCAAGCGGCGGTAGCAGTCGTAAGCGAACTTTTCATTGTTTGTAAGCGTCGCCAATCCAAGGACAGTTATATCGTTAAGTCCGAGATTCAAAATGGTATCCATCATCCCCGGCATTGAGCTTACCGAACCAGAACGTATCGAAACAAGAAGCGGATTGTTTGCATCACCGAATATTTGTCCTTTCTGACTCTCTAACTGCTTGAGAGCTGTTTCGATTTGTTCAAACTGTTCCTCCGAGATCCGATTGCCTACCTTAAAAAAAGCTAAGCAGGCTTCAGTCGTAATGGTGAATCCTGGCGGTACGGGAAAACCGGCACGCGTCATCTCAGCAAGATTAGCTCCCTTTCCTCCCAGCAAAGCTTTCATTGAGGCACTTCCCTCTTGAAAAKGTACCACTTGTTTTTGTGTCATCATTTGTTTGCCTCCTTATTTTTATCCATACAACAAAACCCATAATATAGTCCTATCGGTTGCCATCCGAACAACATACGGATTGCGTTACTCAACCTTTATCTTTAAACTTAAAAAATCAATTGCTTATTGTTGATGAGTTTCTTCGACGCTTGGGGTATAGCAGGAATATCCAATGCATCATCTACCAACGCGAAGGAATGAGTCTTTTTATAATTATTGTAAAAAATGGCTTTTTTACGTATCGGATCACCTGTGTAGTAGCGCTCGTATTGAAGTAACCGTTGTCCGAACGCCTCGCCGCACAGATCCCACGCAAGCTTGAAGAGGTGGATACGATCTGGACCAGAAACTCCTTCTCGACCGCCATAATAACGCTCCATATCTCCTGCTAATTCAACATTAGTCAGATCAGCTTCCGTCGGAGACATCAGTAATCCACCTGCGCCGATAATTTGCATTACCTCAATCGCGCGCGGATAGAACGTCGGCAGCAATCCGCGAATCGTTTCAATTGGATCATATCCAGGTACCAAATCACCGGAAGGCAGCGTTTCATACTCTAATTCCGCAACCTTCAGCAGCGCTCTTAGCGTTTCCACCGACTGGATCAATTCGCCCAAATCGTTTTGCACGTTCAAGTAAACATCCACACCGATGGAATCAGCCAATCGACAAGCTACTTCTGTAGCAAACTGAAGCTTTATCAAACCTCTTACACCAGTTTGGTGCGAGGGCTGCTGTCCCAAACCTGCTTTTGGATACAGCAGGTTCGCCGCTTCCACATTGTTATACAGGAATATGCGATTCCAAGGCACCAATACATCGTTAAATACAAGTAATGCATCCATCTCTTCAAAGCGTGATGCCAACGGATGATCCGCAACCGGACGAGTTCCATCTTGCATAGCCTCACGGCAAAGAATGCGAATGCCCGGCGTGTCGATAGGAAGAGCAAATGCAAGCGCATAACGCTCATCGCCTGATTTAAACCCTGGGAAAGAGTACACAATGACTTCATCCGTGATCGGCGATAGCGTTGCCAGCATTTTAGCTCCACGAACGATTAGACCTTCCGGTGTTTCTTCCACAGCACCCAAATGCGTGAATGTATCCTGCTGTTCGTGCGACGATTTGCTGCGGTCATTTTGCGGATTTATAATCGCATGTGTCAAGAATAAGTCATTATCCCGAACATGACGGTAATAAGTCTTGGCGTTTTCCGCCCATTCCGGATTGTATTTTGCCAAAAAATCCGAATTGCTGTATAGCGAAGTGACGACAACATTAAGGAAATCCGGCGTTCTTCCCATCAATCCGAATGTTGCTTTGGCAAAGGCTTCAAACGTCGCTCTGCGTGCCTTCAAATCCTCAGGTTTTCTAGGAACCAGGAAAGCGTTGTTCACCCGTTCTCCAGTTTCTTCACAGATGTGCGTTATTTTATCTTGATAATCCAGATCATGCTGCATATCATATAACTTCGCAATTTCGTGAATCGGTTGTCTGAATACAGCTTCATCGTACAAATTGGTCACTTTTCTCCCCGAGAGCCATACCTCCGGCTGGCGAGATTTGAGCGCCTCAATATACTGAGCGCCAGTACGAATTCCCATTGTAATTCCCCCTTAAATGTATCTTCTTTACACTTCTTGCAAGGTGATTCAAGAGCTTATGTTTAGAGTATAAGAGCAACAAGATAATTGAACTGTAAGGCAATTAACATTTTCTGCGTTTATTGAAACCGGATTCATTTGGTGTAAAAAAAGATCGCCGAATCCAAACAAATGCAGCCTGCCTTCAGAATCAATTTGGATTCCGAATCTCAGCCAGCTGAGCATCCTTCATCTGATTGATTGCCTTCCCATCGAGTACATAATCTCCGTCATCTGCAATATCCAAGCTGCAAGGACACATCCTTACGTGTTTTCTTCAGCGAGCGAAGATTTCGACACTTTATCAGCCATTGACTTGTGTTCGTCTCCATAACACTCACCTGACAGTGGCACTGTTTGGTAAATACAAATATCAATATCGTCATGAACCCTCGTTACTTTACCTTAAAAGCAATGTCAATTACCCAACCACCTGATATAAACCAAGGTTTCTGGAAATTTTTCATTTCAGACATGATAAAATCTAAATCAGGATGAATAAATACTCCCCCAAAAAATTGCTGAATAATAATTCTAACAGGGAAGACACTAATCGTTGCATATCCACAAACAAAGGAGCTAAGCACGTATTTCAGCGCTTAGCTCCTTTGTCATTCAAGTATTCGTTTTTTGACAATTAATACATTCATTCCAAGATAATACCTGCTGTTTCTTCAATGGCTGCAGCTTCCTCCATCATCAATTGGATTTCATGCTCCGTACGCATGGTCCCAAGCGTTTTACATGAACTTGGCTGGCGTTAAACTGACGAATTGTCGCTTGAACGACGGAATTTGCCGTTTCACCAACGGAATCCGAACATACGAAAATTCTACGGACTTTCTCCTCCACCTGTGAATTCCTCCTAATTTACAATAGCTACATCACTAAATATTGCTACGCTGTGTAGAATAAATGCTTGTGCTGCAGCAATTCGTGCCAAAGGAATTCGGTAAGGCGAACAACTTACATAATCCAAACCGGTCATGTGGCAAAAGAAAATCGACTCTTTATCTCCGCCATGTTCTCCGCATATGCCTGTTTTTAAAGATGGTTTAACTAACCGACCCGAATTCACGGCCAACTCAATTAATTGTCCGACTCCTTCAGTGTCGAGGACCTGAAACGGATTATGGGGTAGCAGCTTCTGATCGACATAATGGGTAAGGAATTTCCCTTCAGCGTCATCACGGCTGTACCCGAACGTCATTTGTGTTAAGTCATTGGTGCCAAAAGAGAAGAAATCAGCATGAGCTACGATCTGGCGCGCTGTAAGTGCTGCACGTGGTACCTCGATCATGGTGCCAACTTTGTATGGACAATCTCGAAGGTTGTCTTTCCCCAATACCTGATGCGCAACGAAATCAACAAGCTCTCTCAATATTTTCAACTCATTGGCATGACCCACGAGTGGAATCATGATTTCAGGAAGCACCTTGATCCCCCTGTCGATACAGCGTGAAGCTGCGCGGAATATTGCTTCAATCTGCATATCGTATATTTCCGGAAATACGATCCCTAGTCTACATCCCCGTTGACCTAGCATTGGGTTCGTTTCGTGGAGCGATTGCACTTTGCATAGAAGGTTCGCAAGTTCATCTCTCTCCTTATCTGAGCCCTCTTTCTCATACGTCAGTTGAGCATGTCTTTTTTGCAGCTCTTCGAGGTTGGGCAGAAACTCATGCAGTGGAGGATCAAGCAATCGAATCGTTACCGGGAGGCCAGCCATCTCCTCAAACATACCTTCAAAATCAGACTGCTGCATAGGAAGCAACTGAGCAAGAGCCTTCAATCGTTCCTCTTTATTTTCTGCCAAGATCATCCTTTGTACAACAGGAAGACGGGTCGGCGAGAAAAACATATGCTCTGTTCTACATAACCCGATGCCTTCTGCTCCAAGTTGTCTTGCGATTTTCGCATCGTGCGGATTATCCGCATTCGCGAACACCTTCAGTGTACGAATTTCATCTGCCCACTTTAGCATAACGAGAAGCTCATCCGTCATCTTGGCTTCAAGCAATGGCATAGCACCGATAATAACGCGACCCGTTGCTCCGTCCAATGTAATCCAATCGCCTTCCTTCACGCTCCTGGTTCCAGCCGTCATCCGCTTCTCGTGCAACTCGATACGAACTTCTTCACAGCCGCATACACACGGTTTGCCCATTCCCCTTGCGACAACTGCAGCATGACTCGTCATTCCACCACGACTAGTGAGCACGCCTTCTGAAGCGATCACGCCATGAATATCTTCAGGTGTCGTCTCATTTCTAGCCAGTATCACCGTCTTACCGGCACGACTCCATTCTGCTGCCGTATCAGCGTCAAATACTAGCTGACCAACAGCTGCGCCTGGTGAAGCAGGAAGTCCCTTTGCCATCACTACCTTGATCGCTTCTTCATTTATACCTCTATGCAAAAGCTGATCAAGATGCGACACTTCGATGCGACCAACGGCCTCCTGCTTCGTCAATACACCTTCGCGAACCAAATCGACCGCAATCTTAAGCGCAGCTTGCGCATTTCGTTTACCATTTCGTGTTTGTAGCAGATACAGCTTATTATTTTCCACTGTAAACTCGATGTCCTGCATGTCTTTATAATGCTGCTCAAGCAGTTTGGAGGCCCCGAACAACTGCTCATAAATAGCTGGCATCTCGTTTTGCAGCGCTGCAATCGCCAGTGGTGTTCTAATTCCTGCTACGACATCTTCCCCTTGCGCATTGATTAAGTATTCACCAAAAAATGTATTCTCCCCAGTGGACGGATTTCTCGTAAAGACAACGCCTGTACCGCAATTGCCGCCCATATTACCAAATACCATACTCTGTATGTTAACCGCTGTCCCCTGCTCATCTGGAATTCGATTAAGCTTGCGGTAAATCTGTGCTCTTTGGTTATTCCACGACTTGAATACAGCTTCAACGGCCATACGCAACTGCTCGTATACATGCTGCGGGAAATCCTGACCTGTTTTCAATCGAATGCACTTTTTGTACGCTTCAATGAGTGATTTCCAACCTTCAGACGTAACATCTTGATCGTGTTCTACGCCTGTTTCCTCTTTCAAACGGTGTAACAGTTGCTCGAAATGGTAGGACTCAACGCCMAGAACGACATTCCCAAACATTTGCATTAACCTGCGGTAGCAGTCGTAAGCGAACTTTTCATTGTTCGTGAGCGAAGCTAATCCTTGGACCGTTATATCATTGAGGCCGAGATTCAGAATCGTATCCATCATCCCCGGCATTGAGCTTACGGAACCTGAACGAACGGAAACAAGCAGTGGATTACTTGCATTTCCGAATGTTTGTCCTTTCTGTTTCTCTAATTGCAGGAGTGCTGTTTCGATCTGTTCAAACAGTTCTTCTGAGATGCGATTGCCAATTTCAAAAAAATGTAAGCAAGCCTCGGTTGTAATCGTAAAGCCAGGAGGCACGGGTAGGCCGGCGCGTGTCATCTCAGCGAGATTGGCTCCTTTTCCACCGAGTAAAGCTTTCATTGAAGCATTTCCATCTTGGAAAGGTACGACTTGTTTCTTTGTCATCTTTTAATTGCCCCCCTGTTTTTTTCGTTACAGTTAATTGAATCACACAAAATATAGAATTTTTTATAACCGTCCGTTGGTAAGGTTGCAATCACTTCATTACATGATTTACAAATGATTACGCCTAGATCATATCGATGAATGGCTGCCAATGTTACATGGTTTGTGTTAGACATTTTGCTTCCCCCTTTAGTTGTGTGCTCTCCGCACGTGACATATAAGATACTAAATCAATGACTCGATTTGCATAACCCCACTCATTGTCATACCATGCAAGCAGCTTGATTTGGTTATCCTGTGTCATTATGCTAAGACCGTCAATAATGGCTGACTTCTCATTGCCAATATAGTCCACAGAAACAAGTGGCAATTCATTGTAGTCAACAAATGCTCCCATTTGTCCGGCTATCGCCTGTTTGATGGAAAATTTCACTTCATCGACACTTACTTCACGGCCGACTTTGACTTGCAGATCCAGCAGTGAAACATCTTGTGTCGGCACACGTACGGAGATGCCTTGTACATGGGATGCGAGATGAGGAATAACATCGATAAGTGCCTTTCCTACCCCAGTCGAAGTCGGAATAATAGAATTCGTACATGCCCTAGCACGACGAAGGTCTTTATGCGGGTTATCCATATGATTTTGATCATTCGTATACGCATGGACCGATGTCATCCACCCCATCTCAACACGAAAAGCCTCATCCAGAATATGCAGAATAGGTGCGATACAGTTAGTCGTACAAGAAGCTGCAGAAAGTAAACGATGCTGCTTGGGATCATACCGATCTTCATTCACTCCCATGACAACAGTCAGATCCATGTTCGTACCCGGTGCAGTAATCAGAACCTTCTTTGCTCCACCAAATAAGTGGCGTTCAGCGCCATGCCGATGATTGAACTTTCCAGTTGCATCTACGACTAACTCAACGCCATAATCTTCCCAGGGCAGTAAATCGGGTTCTCTTTCACAGATGACAGTAATTCGCTGACCGTTAATACTAATTAAGTTGTCATGTAACACTTCGATTTTCGCGTCCCAAGTGCCATGAACCGAATCATATTTCAACAAATGGGCCAACACATGAATGGGGCTTGTTGAGTTGATCAATTTCACTTCGAAATCCTGCATATTATTGGAAAATGCTTTTCTCAAACACAGCCTACCGATTCTACCTGTACCACTTATGCCAACTCGCATCTTCAACCACCTAACCTTCAATTAGTATGTCATAAATGTATCATATCAGTAAATAATGTACAATATATAATTCTATTTTGTAATAAAATCAACATTTTCTCTATTATTAATCTTACATATATGACGTCATATATAAAAGATATCGTATTCTACCCGAATGAATATCCCTGCCACCAAAGATCGGATCAGCAGTAAACATCGCTTGCTCGATACTTCCATTCAAAGCAGCAGTTATCATCGCACGAGTGAAAGTTAAATTCATCCGATACCTACACCATAGGGACCTCCGGACCATCCCGTGTTAACCAAATATACTTTAACTTGGTGATTCTCGATTTTATCTCCCAATAGCCTTGCGTACACAGTTGGATGGAGCGGAAGGAAAGGCGCCCCAAAGCAAGTGGAAAATGTCGCCTCTGGTTCCGTTACACCTCTTTCGGTACCTGCCAACTTGGAATCGGAAATTGAATTAGTTCGAACAATCGGAGTTTCTTTCGCTAAAGAACCTCTCGTTCCAATGATTTCCTCGGTTTCCGTTCCCATCCTGAACTTTTCCAACCATTTCCAAAACCTTTGGACACAAATCATAATAGAGCTGCGAAAAAGCCTGCTCCATTCAAAAAAACGCCAGATAGCGGTTTCTTCCGCTATACTGGCATTTTTACTAATCACTTGTGTGCGACCCCTTTGGGAATCAGGCCTAATTATTGATTATCATTTAAGCTGCGTCAATCTAATAAAACGGGCGCTAATCGCTATACTTTTTTACGGTATTCAGCAGGTGACATGCCAGAGAAGGCGCGAAATAATTTAAAGAAATAGCTGCTATTATCAAAACCAAGCTCTTCTGAAATTTGTTCAACGCTTTGAGCCGATGTATCAAGCAATTCACGAGCCCTTTCCATCTTACTTCTCGTGACAAATTCTATAAATGTTTCTCCAGTCTCCTTTTTGAAAATACGGCTAAAGTGCGACGAATTAAGATCTAATCGTTTAGCCATTTCCTCCATACTGATTTTTTCATTCAAATGCATCATCACATAACGTTGCGCCGCGACAATTTCCTTTCGGCTAGATTGATCTTGGTGCAATCTCACGTTTTCCATTTTTTCAACCAAAAATTCAATTAGCCACTCACTAAGATGATTAATCGTATCGATTGCATATACCGTTTGTTGCAACACCTCTGCACTATAATTCGTTAGAAAATGCTGCATGACAGTGAACTTCAGTTCTATGTCAGTAACTATTTTTAACACCCAACTACGAACGGAATCCATAGGATACTTATTTGCATCAATTTGAGCAATCCACCTTGCAATTGTTTCTTTTACATATTCAACATCGCAATTAAAAATACAATTTTTAAAGCCTTCCAGAGCCGCTGTATAATTTACAAATATATCGTCCTTAGTTGTCTCAATTTGCTGCAATTTTAAAATTCGATTTTCCCMTGAATAAAAGTGGAAAGTTTTTGAATTTAGTAATAGTGTGGTCTGTTTCTTTAATTCTAACATCGTATTGCAAACTTCACCGAAATAAAAAGAAGTTCCAATTTTCATATAAAGATTTATTGAATTTTGAATTTTTTGTAATTCCTTATTTATTTCTTCCGATATATTCCTTTTAATTGACTTAGGAAAAGGATATAGGACAAAGTAATGTTTCTCAGTGAGTGTTATGACAACATTCCCCTCGAATTTGACAGATTCGTTCAGTGCATTATCAATTACAAATTGAAGTTGGTGCCCTCCTCCAAACCTCGTTGCTACATCCGAAAACCGTTCTAGCAAGCAAAGTACAGGTAAATAAGGAGTTCCTTTCAATGATTGAATGCCGATATTTTCTGCTTTCTCTACCCACTCAGTCTCATTCCAAATAGGTTGATCTATCAAAGAACGCAAAAATTTTGTTCTTACCGATGAGAGGGTTTGAAAAACTACATCCTGCAGTTTTTGCCGGTCACGCAGCATCGCTTCTTCTTCGTTCAACTGTTTAATAAGTTGGCGTAGAATATCTACCAACTGTTCAATACGTAGAGTTTCTTTTAAAATATAATCATTTACTTTCAACTTTACTGCCCTTTGAGCAAATTGAAAGTCTTCATGGCAGGACAAAATGACAGTCTTCAAGCTAGGATTGATTTTTCTTGTTTCTTCAATTAAATCCAATCCATTCATGATCGGCATACCGATATCGGTAATTAGAATATCAGGTTGAGAACTTTTGCAAGCGTTTACCGCTTCCTCTCCATCAGAACAAGCTTCAATAAGCTCCAAACCGAGTTCTTGCCAAGGGATTTTTGCCGTCAAGTATTCAATAACAGGCATATGATCGTCAGCGATAATTACTTTATACATATCATTTATTCTCCATTTTTGAAATCGGGAGGATAAGTACGATGCTGGTACCAAGATTATTTTCACTTTGTATAGTCATTTGAAACCGCTCCCCGTAAATTAACTTTAGACGTTCATAGACATTAGATAGCCCTATACCGGATATCTGCTTGCTGCCGTTATCAGCAGATCCTTCGATAATCTGTCTTTTGTTAAGTATTAATCGTTCCTGTAACGAACTCACCGTTTTTGTATCCATACCAAGCCCATTATCCTTAACCGAAATCTGCAAGGTTTCTTCCACTTTGTCTACATTTATCGTAATACATCCGCTTTTCCCAGTAAAACCGTGCTTATACGCATTTTCAATAATTGGCTGTAGTATAAATCTTGGCACAGTCTCCGGAAACAGCTCAGGATTCACATGGATACGAGGAACGACTGGATGCCGCATAGTAAAGTTCATCAATTCCATATATTGCTTGGACATTTCAACCTCAACAAGCAATGATACAAACTCCTGATGTGTGGAAATGGTAGAACGCAATAGAGTTGATAAAGATCCGATTAGCTCGGCGTTCTGCTCGTCGTCTTTCATTAGAAGCTTCAAACGAATCGAGCTTAGTACATTGAACAAAAAATGAGGATGAATTTGCGCATGCAGCATCTCTATCTCTGCCTGCCGCTTAAGCTCTTGCTCAAGTTTGACTTGTTCGAGCATCTGAAGTATGCGGTCAAGCATAAGATCAAAAGCACGCCCTAGACGTCCAACTTCATCCCCTCCTCTTACATTAGATCGCACCTCTATATCCCCAGCTTCAACTTTAAGCGCAACTTCACCAAGTACTTGAATTGGTTTTGTAAATTTCCGAAGCAAATAGGCGAGAATGATGATAAATCCAACTAGAAAAAGCACCTGTAAAACCAAACCAGACCTAGAAATGTTGTTTAATTTATCGGTTAATTGTTCGTATGGAGACAGACTGACCAGGGTCCAACCCGCATGACGCAGAGGTTTAGACACATAGAGGTGAGATTTCCCATCTAAACTAATAATCTCAGATGATTCAACGACATTTTTTTGAATTAGGTTTAAAAAATTATCCCCAATGTAATCCTTATCTCCGTGGGACAGTATATGGTTATTCGTATCCAACAGAAAAATGTCCTCGGAGAATTTGTCAAAAATATTACTGAATGCATTCTCCGAGCGGCTTACGATTAAATAAGCAATCGGATTCGCAGAATTATCCATTAAAACTCGAGCTGTCATGATCACGTAAGGATTCTCTTCTGCCTGGGATTTCAAATAATTTGGTTGGACGCCTAAAAAAAGCGTGTCTAAAGCTGACAAGCGAGACAAATCTTCAAACCAGGCTTGTTTTCTAAAATTTGAAGGATCAAACTCATAATACGAATAACTGGAAAAATAGCGTCCATCTCTTGTTAGTAAGGTGAGCTGTACATCCGGTTTATCGCTAACCAATTGTTCTAATTTTTCCGTTACCGACTTCGTTAATAATGGACCATACTTACTCTGAATCAAGCTCTTGAGCTCCGAATCAAATTGAATCATGTTTGATACGGCAACCATTTCATCCATTACTTTATTGATTTRACCCTGCACATTTTGTAAAATCTGGTTTGAACTTTCTAACGTATGTTCTCGAATGATTCGCTGTGTAAAAACGTTTGTAATAAATAGCATGATAATGGTTGGCAATATCAAACAAGCGATTGATGTAATAATTAATTTTTTCCTGAGAGACAGATTTCGGAAGAATAATAACATGATAAGCTCCTTTTTAGAGTAACGGACCATTATTGATGAAGGAATTTTTTAGATCATATTACTTGAGAAAACATGTACCRTCTCTCTTGGTTAAAGCAGCCTTTTAGTTTTAACGAAATGATTTCCAATTATTCTGAATCATACGATACGCCAAACTACTATACCATCAATTATTTTGACATTTTAAGAAATATTTTTTCTGAAGCAGTGGTTATGAGTCAATAGGCGTTCACGACTATATCTTTACATCGTTAGTTGTTTGGTATATAGTTGTCGTAACAACTAATATATAAAAGCAGGGAATGGGGGCACAAATATACATGACGAATCAGATCAATGAACTGAACCGATCAATCGGATTTATGATGGGTACGACCTATCACAAGTTGTCTGCCTTATTACAGGGCAGGCTGAAGGAGTATGGAATTACACCCGAGCAGTGGTCCGTCCTCTATCAGGTTAACCGAGATGACGGCCTGATTCAGAAGGAAATTGCTGAGCTCACTAGCAAGGACAAGCCGACGACCACTCGAATTCTCGATCATCTAGAGCAAAAAAGGCTGATCAGCAAGCGGATTGGGGAGAACGACCGCCGTTCCTTCGCGGTCTATATCACAGATAAAGGACGAAAGCTGATCCAAGAGACAATCCCAATTGAGAAGCAAGTTACGGTGGAGATCAAGCAGTGCATTTCCGAGGAGGAATACGAGGGGCTTATTTCACTGCTCTTAAGAATTAATAATCATGTGAATAAATTAGCGGATAGAGAGTAGGGGTATACACCATGCAGCAGCTTGAACAGTCATCCAGACTATGGACGAAATCCTTTATTTGCTTAACGATTGGCGCGTTATTGTTATTCCTTAATCTGCAGATGTTGCTGTCTTCCTTCCCTGCCTATGTGAAGAACGAATTTCAAGCGGGGGATCTTACAGTTAGTCTAGTCACAAGTGTCTTCGCGATTTCCGCGATAGCAGCCCGTTTCATGACGGCATGGTTAATGAAGAAAATGAATCGTAATGTTATCCTATATATCGGTTTAGCCATTGCAGCACTTATAACCGGTTTGTATGTCATAGCGGATTCCATTGGAGTATTGCTAGTTATGCGTGTTGCTTACGGAATTGGGTTCGGGATGGCGAGTACGATAATCCCGACCTTGGTGTCGCAGATTATTCCAGGCAAGCGAATGGGTGAAGGGATTGGTTATTTCGGTTTGTCTACGAGCTTAGCGATGTCTATCGGACCGATGATTGGCTTAAACGTGATGCAGCAATCCGGTTTCGTAACCTTGTCCATGATCGGCATGTGGACCGTGCTAGCGGCTATCCCGCTTCTGCTCTTCTCTCGCTCAGTACCGCCGGAAGCTCGTAAATCGACTGAAGCGCACAAAGGTGCAGCGGTAAAGATCCCTTTTAACAAGCAATTATTGTTTCCCGCGTTCCTTAATGTGATTACTGCAGTCACTTATAGCGGTCTGCTAAGCTTCATCGCCCTGTTTGGACAATTTAGGCATCTAGAGCAGGTCGGCTTGTTCTTCTTGTTCAATGCGGTTACCATTATTATCGTTCGTCCGATCTCCGGTAGAATATTCGACAGCCGGGGCCATGCCGCGGTTCTTATACCCGCAGCGATCTGTCTTGTGGCAAGCTTAACCGTGCTCTCCTATGCGACATCGATGAGAATGCTCATTATAGCCGCGTTATTGTACGGACTTGGCTTTGGAGCAATTCAGCCTACTCTTCAAGCTTGGATGCTGCGTTCCTCTAAGCCAGAGCAATACGGGATGGCCAACAGCATGTTCTACAACTCCACGGACTTTGGCGTAGCGGCAGGAGCTTTAATTCTGGGTGCAATTTCAAGCATATCGAACTATGCGATCATGTATCGTTACTCCGCGGGATTCATGGTCCTATTCCTGATTGTGTATGTCGCTGTTCGAGTGGTTTCGGCTAATCGTAAAGATGGTATAGTAGAAAGCAGTCAGGAATGAGATGGATCAATCGGAACAAATGTTATACCGTAATGAATGGTTTGACTGGCAATTGGAACATGATGCACAATGGCTGCGACCCGAGAGGCTATGTTATTCATGCGAACATACAAATATGAAATAAAGAAAAGGAACATATCATCTATGTTCCTTTCAATGTTATTAATAGGAAGATATAACATTAAATACGCGTATTCCATAACTCGCAGAATGCATCAACTTCGCTTTTTCCTTTACATAGCGATTCCCTTATTATCTTTTAATCGTTTCTTGGATGATGGTATGACGTTTTGAACCCCTGCTTCTTCAATCACCATAGTTCGCAGACTCCATATTTTCTGATATCTGACAATTGACTTGTTTATCATCCCTTCACACTACCCATGGCAACGCCCTCAATAACATGTTTCTGTCCAATGATGAAAATGATCAACAACGGTAAAATGGCGGATACGGCTCCAGCCATCATGAGCGAATAAAACTCGCCATTCGCATCAGCAAACTTACGCATACCGAGCTGTAATGTAAACAATTGCTCAGACCGGATAAAAATCAACGGATTCTGGTAATCATTCCAAGTCCAGATAAATCGCAATATCATATAAGTCGCCATTGCCGGCTTGACAAGCGGAATTGTAATACGGGAAAAGATGGTCCAGTGATTCGCACCGTCGATCCTCGCTGATTCAATAATTTCATTATGAATACCCATGAAAAACTGCCGTAGCAGGAATGTCCCAAGAACCCCGGAAGCACCGATTAGGATTAGACCAATGTGACTATCGAATAATCCCAACCAACGTATCATAATAAATTGCGGCACCAGAATCGCCTGACTTGGAATCATGAAGGTTACTAGTACTAGAACGAAGAGAATATCACGCCCTTTGAAGCTCACCTTTGAGAAGCCATAGGCTGCCATACAAGAAATCAGTAATGAGAACAGAGTTGTTAGTACGGATACTTTCAAGCTGTTCCAATAATACATTGTAAAAGGCAGCGCCCCAGCCCAAACCTCTGTATAATTTTCAGTTGCTCTCCATGTCTTCGGAATCCATTGAATGGGATAAGCCAGTACTTCCAGTTCAGGTTTAAATGAAGCTGAGAGCATCCATAAGAAAGGCAAAGCGAAAAATATTCCACATATTGCCATAAATATAGTAACTATTGTACGATCAAAACGAATTGATTTCATTGGAACACCCCTTAGTAGTTTACCCATTTCTTTTGACCTACCCATTGAATAAGAGTAATCACTAGAATGAAGAGAAGTAGTACGATACCCATCGCAGAAGCGTAACCGGACTTCAAATTAATAAATGCAGTTTCATATAAGTAAAATACGATAACGGATGTGGATCCCGCCGGTCCTCCGTTCGTCAAGATCATGATTAAATCAAATGCCTTGAAGGAAGCAACCAAACCCGTTATTAACAGAAAGAAAGTCGTTGGTGAAAGCATTGGTAGAGTGATGGAGAAAAATTGACGAATTGGTGAGGCCCCATCTATATCAGCTGCCTCATACAAATCCTTGGGTATGTTTTGCAGTCCAGCCATAAAAATAATCATATTGAAACCCAAAGACGACCATACCAAGATAATCATTACGGAAAGAAGCGCATAATTCGTGTCCGCGAGCCACAATGGAGGATGAGCAATTCCAATTGACTTTAAGAAACCGTTAATCGGACCATTCGTTGGGTGGAATAACACTCTCCATAACACGGCGACAGCAACAAAGCTGGAAATAAACGGCATAAAGTAGATTACCTTGAAAAAGGTCTTGAAGTACGTTACTTTATTAATAAGCACAGCCAATATTAACGAAAGAAAAAGTGACACGGGTACAACGGCCATCAACGCAATGTTATTTTTCATGGAGTGAATGAACTCCACATCTTGGAACAGTTTTTGGTAATTGGCGAACCCGACTGATTTGATGCTTCCTAGACCCGATATAAAATTCCAATCGGTGAAACTAATGATACCGGAAAGAAGAATGGGTATAATCGTAAGCACTGTAGTCGTAATGAGCATTGGTCCAGTAAAAAATAAACCAGCCCATACATCATTGAGAGAACGCTTTCGGGAATAGCGTAGAACCTTGTTAGATTCGGTTCCAGTGGAGTTTTTTATCAAGCCTTGTTTCAAATCGATCACCTCATGTTGTTTGGTTATGCTTTCATTATAGGGAGCAGAAAGAGCAAATACATCCAAGTATTTTTTCTTTTCAGGAAAATATTTGCGTGCTTTATGTGACAGCCAACACAAATAATCGCAGATCGAGTGATCGGCGATTCATACTTGACTCCCAAGTAACTTTTTTATGATTCCTAGAACCCATCCGGCACATAAAAATGCTATATAAGCAATTTTCACATTTTTGGAAGATGCCCTCCTACGACTGACCAATTAACGCACAAGCCCTCGATTCAATATCTTTGAGGTATTGGATAGGGTTTCTTCTAAAGCGTTGACGCTTAATTCCTTCATGAAGACGCTCGTTCCACCTGTCACGTTCTTGAGCAAAAGTGCTGTAATCAACAAGTTGGAGACGTTCTAATACATTCTCCTGTTTAAGAGCATCGTCAACCAACACAACAAACTCTCCACTTCGAAGGATGTAATCATTCCAACTTCGGCGTCCAGTCATCCGGCGATGACGGGTTTTAGTTTGACGAAAAAAACGTTCATGATCGTTATTCGTTCTGGGGACATGAGGTGCATCGTAACAAGTAAAGAGGCCTCTCCAAAATCCTTTTGAATAGCTCTTTACATTGTTTACGAGCACTTCATCACCTTTCTCCGTATATGTCTGTTGCATCCAATTCAATAGATTCTCTAGGTGAAAACGAACGGATTCACTTGTCTGGTCAAGCGCGGGTTCAAATATTTTTGCCACATGTGTAATAACAAGCTGCCAGCGGCTGACTGCTTTGTAGGCTTCCTGAAAATCGTTGATTTTACTGAATATTCTGTTAACCTTTTTCAGGAGAGGAAGCTCTTTTTTTACTCAAGCAGTTCTCCAGCGATTTCTGAACGGCTTGTGCGTTTTCATATATTCGAATACCAGGCAAATCCAAAGGTGGATTGCCATCTTCAAGCAAAATGGAACGAACAGCCGCTAGATAGTCTTTTGCAATCTCGGCTTCATCGGATGTGTCTTTCTCTACTACCTTCTCGATTTCACGGATTCCGCGTAGCGTTTTCTTAATACCGGTTTTAAGCTTACGATCGATGTCAACAACCGGCTTAGCGATATCTTTTAGGTAGTGATATTGGCAGTACTGGTAGGGTGAATTCGGCCACATGGTTTCCATAGCTATGCGAATGGATTGCTGGCCGTCACTGACCAGCCCAATTACAGGAAAGTTCATGTCTTTTACAGGTTGCAAAAGGGCCATGAGCTCGCTCGCTGATCCGCTTTTGAGATTTTTTGCCGCTAGAATTGTACCGCTAAAAACTTCACGTACAACATAGAGCGTCTCGTTTCCCTTCTCGGGTTGGACGCCATCCATGGACAACATAATACCTTTGTTCTCTTGAACAACTTTTTCTAACTGAATGCGGGTATGATCCGTCACAGAAGCACGTAGCAACACTAAATACCGCTCATACAGTCTCATGGAATTTCTCTCCGATGTTGCGACTCCGCGTTCGTTTAGCGCTTCAGTAATCTCTCCAATGGTCTTATGTTGTTTGAACCGTAGGTCTCCGACTAAGGCAAGAACATCAAAACCGTAGGAAGTGTGCTTCATGCATAAGGCATCGGCCTGCGCAGACCGAAAGTACCGTCTAAGAGGACCACAAGCTTCACTTGGACAGAAATAGGCCATATTCCAAACTTGAATAACGCCTTGAAGAGTAGAAATATTCTTTTTCCAAGCGGTATGATGCCTCTTTAGTTTTATTCCGCAATCTGGACAATGAAGAATTTCAGGGTGAAAGTAAACTTTCTTTTCAGGAATGATTCGGTTTTTTGGTAATGGCATAGAGCAAGACCTCCGTCAAATTAGCTATTAACTAATTCGACAGAGGATTTGGAATTACCTGTTAGTCAATTGGTCAGTCGTAG